>CAMEMX010000097.1 GCA_945927915.1 uncultured Clostridia bacterium | reverse complement strand
TGTACCACTCCTTGCGTATATTTCTGCAAACAGTATAGCATGTGCACATGCGAAAATCAATTTTTTCAGTGCTTTTTTCAGGAAAACCGTCGAAGGAAGCGTTTGCCGTTGACAAAGCGCGTCGGCGCTGATAGAATAGAATCGTTAAGACGGATCTGCCGGATCGCACCGGGCGATGGAAGGGCTTTGAAACGATCCCTCTTTCCGCATGGAAAAGGGGGAGGTATGCCCTTTTTTGCCCCCTGCATCCGGTTATTTTTTTGGAAGGAACAAAAGACATGAAAAAAGTGATAGCCGTAATCCTGCTGTGCAGCCTTGTGCTGTCCGGCTGCGCCGCGCAGGAGACTGCCAAGCCGGAAGCGCCCGGCGCGGTGCGCTTCACGGACGATTTAGGCAGAGAGGTCGTCGTGCAAAACCCGCAGCGCGTGGCCTGCCTGACGGCCAGCTTTGCCGACATCTGGTGCCTGGCGGGCGGGGCGGAGACCGTCGTGGCGGCGACCGACGCCACATGGAAGTATTTTGACCTGCCGCTGGGCGAGGACGTCGTGCGCCTCGGCGCAGCCAAGAGCCTGAATCTTGAGCAGCTTCTGGCCTGTGAGCCGGATCTCGTGCTGGCAAGCTGCGGCCCGGACCGCAACGTGGAGCTGGAGCAGACGTTTGCGGAGATGGGACTGAACGTGGCATATTTCGACGTCGACAGCTTTGACGATTATCTCCGGATGCTGGACGTCTGCACGCGGCTGACGGGACAAACGGAGAATTATGCGCGGTACGGCACCGCCGTGCGCGAGCGCGTGGACGCTGCCGTCGCCCGCGCGGACGGCTCGCAGCCGACAGTCCTGTATATCCGCGTCACCGGCAGCGGCTACAAGGTCAAAAACAGCGAGGGCAGCGTGCTGGGCGAGATGCTTGCCGCCATGGACTGCCGCAACATCGCAGACATCGGGGACACGGGCCTCGAACAGCTCAGCATGGAGCATATCCTCGCTGCCGACCCGCAGCACATCTTCCTCGTGCTGCAGGGTTCCGACCCCACCGACGCGCAGCAGATCCTGGAGACCACGCTGCTGAACGATCCGGCGTGGCAGTCGCTGACCGCCGTGCGCGAAGGGCGCGTGCATCTGATGGATCAGAATCTGTACAATATGAAACCGGACGCGAGATGGGGGGAGGCATATGAGCTGCTTGCGGACATTCTCTACCCGGAGGGGTAAGCGCCTGTTCTGGGCGCTGCTGTGCCTGCTGACGCCGGCGGCAGCCGTGCTGAGCATCTGTGCCGGCTCCGTAACGCTGTCACTTCACGATATTTTTTCGGCGCTGCTCGGACGGGACACCACCTCCGCGGCGGCGCGGATCG
Source organism: uncultured Clostridia bacterium (assembly GCA_945927915.1). Taxonomy (GTDB): domain Bacteria; phylum Bacillota; class Clostridia; order Oscillospirales; family Oscillospiraceae; genus JAZOXB01. The sequence goes on along the minus strand of CAMEMX010000097.1, from coordinate 4,558 downwards.
TGCTGTATACCCGCCTGCCGCGCACCTGCGCGGCGCTGCTGGCGGGCGCGGCGCTTGCCGTAGCCGGTGTCGTCATCCAGAACGTGCTGGACAATCCGCTGGCCTCGTCCGGCGTCATCGGCGTCAATTCCGGCGCGGGGCTGGCTGTGGCGCTTTTGTGCGCCGCCGTTCCCACGGCGCAGAAATATGCGCCGCTTGCGGCCTTTCTCGGCGCGGTGGCGGCGGCGCTTCTGGTCATGGGGCTGTCGAAAAGCACCGGCGCTTCGCGCATGAAGGTCGTGCTGGCGGGCGTCGCCGTCTCCGGCCTGTTCAGCGCCGGGATCGACGCCGTCGTCACCGTCGTGCCGGAGGCGCTCGGCGGCGTGTCGGACTTCCGCATCGGCGGCTTCACGGGCGTGACGATGGCGCGGCTGGCGCCCGCGGCGGCGGTGATCGCGTTGGCGCTCGTGCTGGTTTTGTCGCTTTCGCAGCAGATGAACGTCCTGTCGCTCGGCGACGACGTCGCCCGCAGCCTCGGTCTTTCCGTCGGCGCGGTGCGCTGCGTGCTGCTGGTCCTGGCGGCGGCGCTGGCGGGCGCAGCGGTGAGCTTCGCCGGGCTGCTGGGCTTCGTAGGGCTGATCGTGCCGCACGCGGTGCGGCGCTTTACGGGGCAGGAGGCGCTGCCGCTGCTGGTTGCCTCGGCGCTGGGCGGCGCAGGCTTCGTGACGCTGTGTGACGTGCTGGCGCGTGTGCTGTTTTCGCCCTTTGAGCTGCCGGTCGGCATCGTGCTGGCCTTTGCGGGCGTGCCGTTTTTCCTGTGGCTCCTGCTGCGGCGGAGGGAGGGTCACGGATGATCGAAACGAAGGATTTATGCGCCGGTTACTATGGGAAAGCCGTCGTTCAAAATGTCAGCCTCGACTTCCTGCCGGGGCAGGTACTCGTGCTGCTCGGGCCGAACGGCTGCGGAAAATCGACCCTTTTGAAGGCTGCGCTGGGACTTTTGCCGCCGATGCAGGGCACGGTCTTGTATGACGGCACGGACATCCGCAGCCTCAGCCACCGGCAGATCGCGCAGCAGGCCGCCCTGCTGACGCAGAGCCGCAGCACGCCGTCCATTCAGGCGCTGCGCATGGTGCTGCACGGGCGGTTTCCGTACCTGTCCTATCCGCGGCGGTATTCCGGGCGCGACCGCGACATCGCCCGCGCGGCGATGCAGACCGCCGGCTGCGACGCGCTGGAGCGCGAAAACGTCAGCGAGCTGAGCGGCGGTCAACGGCAGGCGGTCTACCTCGCCATGGCGCTGGCGCAGGACACGCAGACGGTCTTCATGGACGAGCCGACCACCTTTTTGGACGTGCGCCGCCAGATGCAGACGATGCAGACCGCGCAGCGTCTGGCCGCAGAGGGCAAGGCGGTCGTCGCGGTGCTGCATGACATTGCGCTGGCTCTGCGCTTTGCCGACCGCATCGCCGTGATGCTGGACGGGCGGCTGCTGCAATGCGCCGCGCCGGAGGAGATCCTGCGCAGCGGCGTGCTGGAGCGCGCCTTCGGCGTGCAGGTCTACTGTGCGGACACGCCGCACGGCAAACAATATTATTGTGTCGCGGAGGATTGAACGATGCCCTATTTTCCGATGTTTGTCGATTTGAAGGGGAAAAACGCCCTGATCGTGGGCGGCGGCGCCGTCGCCCTGCGCAAAATGCAAAAGCTGCTGCCCTTCGGCGCTTCCATTACCGTCGTTGCGCCGGAGATTCTGCCGCAGATTGCCGAAATTGCGTCCGTCAGCGTGCGCAGACGGGCGTTCTGCGCGGCGGATCTGCGCCCGCGTCCCGCGCTGGTCATCGCCGCGACCGATCGGCGCAGCCTCAACCGAAAGATCGCCATGCTGTGCAGAAACCGCCATATTCCCGTCAACGTCGTCGACGATCCTGCGGCCTGCACCTTCCTCTTCCCGGCGCTGTGCCAGCGGGGCAGCTTTACGGCGGGCTTCTGCACCGGCGGGGCAAGCCCCGTCGCGGCGGCGTATTATAAGGAGCGCCTGCAGGCGCTTCTGCCGGAGCGCTTGGAGGACTTGCTTTCGTGGCTGGAAGGCGAGCGGCAGGCGCTCAAGGCAGAGGATCTGTCGCAAAGCGAGCGTGCGCGTCTTCTGCGGGCGCTGCTGGAGGCGGCGCTTGCCAAGGATGCGCCCCTGACGCCGGAGGAGACGCGGCGCTGCCTGGGCGGCGAAACCGTGGGCAGCGTGGCGCTGGTCGGCGCGGGCTGCGGCAAGGCGGATCTTATCACCGTGCGCGGTCTGCGGCTGCTGCGGCAATGCCAGGCGGTGGTGTATGACGAGCTGATCGACCCGGCGCTTCTGGATGCCGCGCCGGAGAGCGCGCTGCGCATCGCAATGGGCAAGCGCAGCGGCGCACATTCCGCCCCGCAGGCCGAGATCAATCGGAAGCTCATCGAGCTGGCGCGCAGCGGACTGCGCGTCGTGCGGCTCAAAGGTGGCGACCCATATCTTTTCGGCCGCGGCGGAGAGGAGATGCAGGCGCTGCGCGAGGCCGGGATCCCCTGCACGGAGGTGCCGGGCATCCCCTCAGCCATCGGCATCCCCGCCGAGGCGGGCATCCCGGTGACGCACCGGGGCGTCAGCCGCGCCGTGCATATCGTCACCGCGCATTCGTCCGGCACGGACGACGGCCTGCCCGCAGAGCTTGCCGCCCTGCCCGGCACGCTCGTCATTCTGATGGGACTGCAAAAGCTGCCGCAGATCGTGCGGCGGCTGACCGGGGCCGGAAAAAGCGGCGACACGCCCGCGGCGGTGATCTCCGGCGGCAATTCGCCCAGCCCCGCCGTCGTTCGCGCGCCCCTGTCGCGCATCGCGCAGGCCGCCGCTGCCGTCTGCGCACCCGCCGTCATCGTCGTGGGCGAGGCTGCTGCGCTGGCGCTCAGCGCCGGGGAAGCGCCGCAGCAAGGCGATGCTTCCGCAGATCTGCACTCCGAAACCGCGCCTTACCCGGTCGGGATGCAGCGCAGTTGGTAATGCCCCTTCCGTTTTCGGTCATCCATGGCCTTGCGCACTTTTTGACCGTTGTGTTCGCGCCTTTGCGCCTTTCGTACTTTTTGAAAAATGACAGGACACAGCCTCAAATCGAAAGATTTGAGGCTGTGCCCTGTCAAAAACGGCAGTCGTAGGGGCCGCTGCCTACATCGACCCGATGCAAAATGCTGCGAATCTGCCGAAATCCCCTGATACTACGGTCGATTTTACTGGTTCGGTTCATAGACAAAGGTTGCTTTTTCTGAAAGTTAAGACCAATTTTGATACGGACTGCACACCCTACCGACCTTTCGTGTAAAGGTTCAAAGGGTGTGCATCTTTTCATGATATGTTTTTAATCATGGTGTGCATTTTCATATGCTCTTTGTACATCCCCCGGCAATCCGTCAGGAATCATGCTCTGCACTTGATCTTCACAGCCATCCCGCATTGCCTGCTCATAGTACCAGCACTTGAATTTCAGCATATCCAACACTTTATTCATGTGGATCAATTCTTCCTCAAGTCTCTCCCTTTGCTTTTCAAAGAGTGCTTTTCTCTGAGGATAGGTGGATGCACCCTCTACGCACCAATCCATGAATTGTTTAATATCCTTGATTTCCAGACCGGATTTCTTCAAGCACTCAATGACTCGGAGGGCTTCGATCTCCGTCTCACTGAATTTGCGGATACCGGAGACCCGCTCCATTTTGGGAAACAGCCCCTGTTTGTCATAATAGCGCAGCGTGGAGATGGGTAAGCCGAACATCTCTGCCACCTGTCCGATGGAATACATAAAAAATCCTCCAATATTTTTAGAAAAATATCTTGACCTGAAGTCAGGTTTAGGTGCTACCATCAGGATACCACAAGAAAAAGCGAAACGCAAGGAGTGTTTTATGATGGATAAAAAGGTATTAATTCTTTCCTTCAGCTCTCGCAAGGGCGGCAATTCCGAGACGCTGGCGGCGGCTTTTGCCAAGGGCGCACAGGAAGCGGGCAATCAGGTGGAGACTGTGTATCTGCGGGAAAAGCAGTACGGCTTCTGCAAGGGCTGTCTTGCCTGTCAGAAGCTGGGGCACTGTGTCATCAAGGATGACGCGGTAGAAATCGCGGCCAAGATGCACGATGCCGATGTACTGGTGTTTGCAACGCCGGTCTACTATTACAGCGTCAGCGGTCAGCTCAAGACCATGCTGGACCGTGCCAATCCGCTATTCGGCACAGACTATGCCTTCACGAAGGCTTACCTGCTGGCGACGGCGGCGGAGGACGGGCCGGAAACCGTGGCGGGCAGCGCAAAGGCGGTACAAGGCTGGGTGGACTGCTTCCCCCGCTGTGAATTGGCGGGAACCGTATTTGCCGGCGGTGTAACCGATGTGGGCGAAATTGCCGGGCACCCTGCTCTGGAAAAGGCTTATCAGTCCGGCAAGGAGGTCTAAGCATGGAAGAATTGAAATTAACCCAGCAATGGGACAAGGTGTTCCCCAAAAGCGATCAGGTCGATCATCGAAAAGTGACCTTCCATAACCGCTACGGCATTACGCTGGCAGC
>CAMEMX010000096.1 GCA_945927915.1 uncultured Clostridia bacterium | reverse complement strand
ATTGTTTTTTGGCTTTACGCAAAATGAAGGTTGACAAATCCGACAAATTCGTTTAAAATTTATAAGATAGTGCTTTGGCTAAAGCGAATGCCGAAGCACAGACAAGATGATTTGGAGTTTCGTATGACTGATCGGATCTTCTCCGTCGCCATCGACGGCCCCGCGGGTGCGGGAAAAAGTACGGTCGCGCGCCGTGCCGCCGAAGCGCTCGGCATCTGTTATGTCGACACCGGCGCGATCTACCGCACGGTCGCCTTCGCTGTTGCGCAAAGCGGCGTCGACTGCGCTGACGAGCGTCAGGTGGAAGCCCTGCTTTCGCGTATCCATATTCGCCTGCGCTGGACGGATGACGGCGTGCAGCACAGCTTTCTCAATGACGAGGATGTCTCTTCGCTGATCCGTTCGCCGGAGGTCTCGCAGCTTGCCTCGCGCGTTTCCGCGCTGGCTTCCGTGCGCCGCTTCCTGCTGGAGACGCAGCGTGAGGTTGCGCGCACAAACAGCGTCATCATGGACGGCCGCGACATCGGCACCGTCGTCCTGCCGCAGGCTGATGTCAAAATCTATCTCTCCGCCTCCGCCGAAACGCGCGCAAAGCGCCGCTGGCTGGAGCTGCGCGAAAAGGGTCTTGCCGAGCCGTATGAAGACGTGCTGCGCGAGATGCTTGAGCGCGACGAGCGGGATATGAACCGCAAGATCGCGCCGCTGCGCCGTGCGGAGGACGCCGTTTTGCTTGACACTTCCGCGCTCACGCCGGAGGAAAGCATTGCGGCTATCTTGAACATTATTCGGGAGAAAGTTGCAATATGAAGCCTGTTACCGGTTGGAGGTACCGATTTATCTGCGCTTTTTTGCGCTGCTGTCTGCGCATTTGCCACCCGGTCATCCATATTCGCGGAAGAGAAAACCTTCCCACGGGCGCCGCGGTGTTATGCTGTAACCACAGCGCATTTTCCGACCCGATCTGGGTGATCGTCTTCGGAAAGTGCCCGTCGCTGCCGCGCTCGATGGCCAAGAAGGAGCTGCTGGAAAAGCCGGTGCTCGGCTGGCTCTACCGTAAGCTCGGCGCTTTCCCGGTCGACCGCGGGCACGCCGATATCGGCGCCATCAAAACAGCCATGAAGACACTGAAAAACAACGACAAGGTCCTCATCTTCCCGGAAGGCACCCGCGTCCGCAAGGGAAAGGCCTCCGAGCCGCATTCGGGCGCGCTCATGATCGCCACGCGCACGAAGGTGCCCGTCGTGCCGGTCTATCTCTCGACCAAGAAGCACTTCTGGCAGAGCGTAACGCTGTGCTACGGCAAGCCGTATACGCCCGTCTGCGAGGACGCTAAGCCGACGCAGGAGGACCTCGAACGGCTCACGGCGGAGCTGATGGACAAGATCTACGCGATAGGTGCGCAGAAATGAAGCTGACCATTGCAAAATACGCGGGCTTTTGCTACGGCGTCCAGCGCGCGGTCGATCTGGTCGAGCAGACCATCCGCGAAGGAAAGCAGGCGGTCACCCTCGGGCCGATCGCGCATAACAGACATCTGGTGCAGCATTTTGAAGCGCTCGGTGTGCGTGAGATCTCCGACATTTCGGCGATCCCGGACGGCGCGACGGTCATCATCCGCTCGCACGGCGTGCCGCGCGCAACATATGAAGCGCTTGAAAAGAAGAATGTAAAGATCGTCGACGCGACCTGTCCGTCCGTCAAGCGGATCCACGGCATCGTGGCCGCGGCGGAGGAGCAGGGAAGACAGCCCATCATCATCGGCACGCCGACACATCCGGAGGTGCGCGCAATCGCCGGCTGGTGCAGCCATCCGTTGGTCTTTCCGGACGCCGAAGCGCTCAAAAAATGGCTGGAAGCGTCGCCGGAAAATGCCAAAATTCCCCTTACTGTCGTCTCACAGACCACAAGCACACAATTTTTATGGGATTCCTGCAAGAAAATCATAAAAAAAGTGTGTACAAATCATGAAATCTTTGATACAATATGCAAAGCAACCGAGAATCGGCAGCGCGAAGCGGCGAAACTTGCCGCACAATGCGATGCGGTCATCGTCGTTGGCGACCGCAACAGCTCCAACACCGGGCGGCTGGCGCACATCTGCGCGGAGCATTGCCCAAGCGTTTCGCTTGTCGATTGCGCGGACGAGCTTGATCTGTCTGCGTTCCGGGGCATGAATCACATTGGCATCACAGCGGGTGCTTCGACACCTGCGTGGATTATAAAGGAGGTCAATCAGACTATGAGCGAAATTACTAACGTTGATGCTGTTGCAGAGGAGAGCTTTGAGGCGCTGCTCGAAAACTCCATCAAGACTTTAAATACAGGAGATAAGGTGCTCGGCATCGTTACCGCAATCGGAACGAACGAAGTTCAAGTGGACCTCGGCACAAAGCATGCCGGTTACATCCCGTATGATGAAGTCAGCGCAGATCCCACCGTGAAGCCCGAAGACGTTCTCAAGGTCGGCGACGAGATCGAGGTCTTTGTCGTTCGCGTGAACGATCAGGAGGGTACCGTTCAGCTCAGCAAGAAGAAGCTGGAGGGCATGAAGGTCTGGGACGACGTCGAGGCGGCTTGTGAGAACAAGACTCCTGTTGAGGGCGTCATCACCGAGGAGAACAAGGGCGGCGTCGTTGCCAACGTCAAGGGCGTGCGTGTGTTCATCCCCGCTTCCCGCACCGGCATTGCCAAGGGCGGCGACCTGTCCGTGCTGAAGGGTCAGACTGTCAAGATGCGCATCACCGAGTTCAACCGCGCCCGCCGCAGAGTTGTCGGCTCTATCAGCGACATCGCCCGCGAAGAGCGCAAGGCTGCCGTTGAGAAGCTCTGGAGCGAGATCGAGGTCGGCAAGAAGTACACCGGCACCGTCAAGTCCCTGACGAGCTACGGCGCATTCGTCGATATCGGCGGCGTGGATGGCATGGTCCATATTTCCGAGCTGAGCTGGGGCCGCATCAAGACGCCCGACGAGGTCGTCAAGGTCGGCGACACCGTCGAAGTCTTTGTCATCAAGTTTGACCCGGAGAAGAGAAAGATCTCCCTTGGCTACAAGACCCCGGAGATGAACCCGTGGAACCAGTTCTGCGCTAAGTATTCCGTCGGCGACACCGCCACCGTCAAGGTCGTCAAGATCGTTGACTTCGGCGCTTTCGCTGAGATCCTCCCCGGCGTGGACGGCCTCATCCACATCTCCCAGGTCGCCGATCATCGCGTTGACAAGGTTTCCGACGTTCTGACCGAGGGTCAGGAGGTCGAGGCCAAGATCATCGACGTCGATGCCGACCGCAAGCGTATCTCCCTCTCCATCCGCGCTCTGCTCGAGCCGGCTGCCGAGGAAAGCGAAGAAGCTGAAAACTAATTCTGCATTTCAAGCAGGGTGTGCCGCAAGGCACGCCCTGCTTTCTTTGCAATCTATATACATTTTCTGCATATAAGCATTTAAAATATACAAATTTTGTATAAAATCTGGCTCTATGTCAATAGTTGGGGTAGAGGCAAAAAACAAAAAATCGCAAGTCGTGTCGGAGCGAAAGCTCCGGCACGATTTTATGTGGCTCTAAAGGATTTTACCTCTATGCTCAACCTTTGGCTATAGTTTTGGGGTCAGGCGGTGAGCCTGGCCCCAACATTTATTATAGAACCAAAAAGGACCAGCAAGACGGTTTTCCCGTCTTGCTGGTCCTTTTTCGCTGATTAACCTTCTCTTTCCATGCGGAAGGCAAGGTATTCGTCATAGGTACCCAGCCGGTCGCAGATCGACCCGTCCGGGCGAAATTCGATGATACGGTTGGCAACGGATTGCAGCAGCTCGTGGTCATGGCTGGCAAAGAGGATGTTGCCGGGGAAGGCGATCATGCCCTTGTTGACCGCTTGAATGGACTCCATGTCCAGATGGTTCGTCGGCTGATCGAGCAGGAGGACGTTTGCGCCGGAGAGCATCATTTTTGACAGCATACAGCGTACCTTTTCGCCGCCGGAGAGGACGTTCACCGGTTTGAAGACATCGTCACCGGAGAACAGCATCCGCCCGAGGAAGCCGCGCAGATAGACGTCGTCTTTTTTTACGGAGAATTGCCGCAGCCAGTCGACAAGCGAGTCCGTACAGCCGTCGAAGTACGCGGAATTGTCCTTCGGGAAATAGCTCTGTGAGGTGGAAATGCCCCATTTGACCGTACCCTCGTCCGGCTCCATTTCGCCCATGAGGATCTTGAACATAGTCGTCTGCGCGACCTCGTTTTCGCCGACGAAGGCGATCTTATCGTTCTTATTGACGATGAAGGAGACCTTGTCGAGCAGCTTTACGCCGTCAACGGTCTTTGACACGTCCGTGACGAACAGGATGTCCTTGCCGACCTCGCGCTCGCGCGTAAAGCCGACGAAGGGATAGCGGCGGGAGGAGGCAGGCATTTCCTCAACGGTCAGCTTGTCGAGCAGGCGGCGGCGTGCCGTTGCCTGCTTGCTTTTTGCCTTGTTCGCGGCAAAGCGGGAGATAAAGGTCTGCAATTCCGCGATCTTTTCCTCGTTGCGCTTGTTTTTGTTGCGGATGAGCGCCTGCACGAGCTGGCTGGATTCATACCAGAAATCATAGTTGCCGACATACATTTTGATCTTGCCATAGTCAATGTCGACAATGTGCGTGCAGACGGTGTTGAGGAAGTGGCGGTCGTGGCTGACGACGATGACTGTGCCCTTGTCCTCATAGTCCAGCAGAAAGCTTTCCAGCCAGTTGATGGATTCGATGTCGAGGTTGTTTGTCGGCTCGTCGAGCAGGATGATGTCCGGGTCGCCGAAAAGCGCCTGCGCAAGAAGCACCTTTACCTTCAGTCTGCCGTCGGTATCGGCCATTTTGTCGCCGTGCAGCTCGACGGGAATGCCAAGTCCCTGCAGGATGCGGCTTGCGTCGGATTCCGCCTCCCAGCCGTTCAGCTCGGCAAACTCGATCTCCAGCTCCGAGGCGAGCATTCCGTCCTCATCGGAAAAATCGGGCTTGGCGTAGAGCGCATCCTTCTGCTTCATGACGTCGTACAGGCGGCGGTTGCCCATAATAACGGTGTCGAGCACAGTGTACTCGTCATAGGCAAACTGGTTCTGCTTCAGAACGGACATCCGCAGACCGGGCTTGATCGAGATCTCGCCCTTGGTCGATTCCAGTTCACCGGAAAGGAGCTTCAAAAACGTGGATTTTCCCGCACCGTTCGCGCCGATGACGCCGTAGCAGTTGCCGGGCGTGAATTGCAGGTCGACGTGCTGGAACAGGTAAGTTCCGCCGAACTGCAACGCAAGATCGCTGACTGTGATCATTTGTTTCACCTCATCATTTTCTTACGGATAGTGTACCATATCCGGCCGGAGAAATAAAGAGGGAATTCTATGCCGGAGCGCGCTCCGCACGGCGTCGTTTGAGCACCTTGACGCTGTGAAAATAGGCCGGGATCAGGAAGAGATCCGCCAATACCCACGCCGCCGGGTTGGCAAAGCAGATGGCGGTGTAGCCCCAGAGGTCGGCAAGCCAGAAGCCGACCGCGCACCGTGCGATCATCTCGAAGATGCCTGCAAAGATCGCCTGCTTTGTAAAGGAGAGGCCCTGGATCATAAAGCGCAGGATGTTGACAAGGGAGAGGGAAATGTAGAACGCGCCGTTCCAGACCATGAATTCACGCGCGTAGGACGCGATCTGCAGCCGCGTGGCAAGCGGCTCTGCCGCGTCGATAAAGAGCATCGACAGATCTGCGCCGAAGAAGATCAGAACAGGAAGCGTCGCGAGAGAATAGATGACCGCAAGCAGCACGCACGAACCGACGCCCTTGTGCAGACGGTCGAGCTTCATCGCGCCGTAATTCTGCGCGCCATAGACCGACATCGTGGTGCCCATCGCGTCAAACATACTGCTGAAGAGCTGATTGAGCTTGTTGCCGACCGTAACGGCAGCGATGTAGGCCGGCGCAAGGGTGTTGAC
>CAMEMX010000095.1 GCA_945927915.1 uncultured Clostridia bacterium | reverse complement strand
GATCGCCGCGATCCTCTACCGCTACACGAAGTCCGAGCCGGTCAAGGAGAACAAGTTCAGTGCGTTCCCGGATGCCGGCAGAGTCAGCCCGTACGCGGTAGAAGCGCTCAACTGGGCGGTCGCCGAGGGGCTCATCAACGGCAGCGACGGCAAGCTCCTGCCGAACGATACCGCCACCCGCGCGCAGATCGCCACCGTTCTAATGCGTTTTTTGGAAAAATAAACCATTCTATTCTGCCTTCTCAATGCTTCGGCATTGAGAAGGCAGGCAACGTCTTTTGACAAATCCCTATGATTAAAGAACAGGAGAATCAAATGAAGAAAGCTCTTTCCTGGCTGTTGGTTATCGTGATGCTTCTGGCGCTGCTCCCCGCGGGCGTTTTCGCGCGCGAGGCGGAGGAAACAGCCCCAGTTCCCAACGGCATTAACTCAGACGCAGCCACTGCGCTGATCGGCGCAGTCAAATCCGATGCAAAAACCTTTGAGACGGCAAAAAACGAGATCGATCCGCAGTCTGAAGTAACAATCATCGTCATTCTCGACGAAGCCGCAATTCCCGCAAGCGGGCTTCCCACAAAGTGGGCGCAGAACACAATGCGCATTGAGCAGGCCGTCGTACAGCAGGAGATCTCCGAGAATGTACTGGACGGCGCGCCCGTCGAGATCGAGAGCTCCTACTGCAAGCTGACAAACGGCTTCTCCACGACCGTCACCTATGCGCAATTCCGCGAAATCTGCGAGCTCGAAAGCGTCAAGTCGGCCTTTATCGCGCCGTACTTTGAGCTTGAGCCGAATATGTCGACCAGCAACGGCATGGTCGGCGGCGGTATCGCAAACACCACCGGCTACAACGGCGAGGGCATGGTGATCGCTATTCTGGATACCGGCATCGACCTTGACCATGAGATCTTTGCCTCTGCGCCGAAGTCCCCGCGCCTGACGCAGGCGGACATTCAGGCCGCTCTGGATAATAACGCCATGCATTGCGAGTCGGACGTTCCGTCCATCGGCGCTTCGACCCTCTACTACAGCGCAAAGATTCCGTTCCAGTTCGACTACGGCGACCATGATGCCGACGGCAATCCTACCGAGGGCGGAGAACACGGCACACACGTCGCCGCGACGGCAGCCGGTAACGCCGGTGTGAAAGAAAACTTCTCCGGCGTCGCGCCCGAGGCGCAGATCCTCGATATGAAGGTCTTCAAGAAATCCGGTGGCGCAGCCTATAACGACATTCTCTCCGCATTGGAAGACTGCATGGTTCTCGGCGTCGACGCGGTAAATATGTCTCTTGGCTCCGCCTGCGGCTTTATTGATTACGACACGCAGGACGAATGGGTTATGAACCTCATCAACGTCTTCAACCGCACGGGCGAAAGCGGCATCTGCATGTCCGTTGCCGTCGGCAACGACTATTCCGCAGCATATAACAACAACTATGGCGGCAAGGCGCTCGCCTCCAACCCCGACTACGGCAATGCGGGCGAGCCGTCCACCTATGACGAATCCCTGTCCGTTGCGGCTGTCGAAAACGCCGGCATGGTTTCGCCCTATATCACCGTCGGCGACAGAAACATTGCCTATTATGACGGCTACGACGGCACAACGCAGGAGATCACGACTGAATACGCCTTCCGCACCATCGCCGGCCTAGGCTCACTGGAGTATGTCTTTATCGACGGCTACGGCACCGAAGCGGATTTCGAAGGACTTGACCTCACCGGCAAGATCGCGGTCGTCTCGCGCGGCGGTGGGCTTTACTATGAGACGAAGTGTAACAACGCCTACGCGGCCGGCGCAGTCGGCCTGATCGTCTATAACGACCGTCCCGGCATGGTCTATATGTCCATCGAATCCTGGACGATCCCCATTGCCTTCATCTCGCAGGCAGACGGTGCCTATCTCGGCAAGCAGACCGACAAGCACCTCACCATCGCCAAGAAGGACGCCCTTGTCTCGTCTCCCGTCGCCGGTATGTGCGACTTCTCCTGCTGGGGCGCGACGAGTGAGCTGACGCTCAAGCCCGAGATCACCGCGCCCGGCGGAAACATCTATTCCGCCGTTCCCGGCAATGGCTATGAGCTGATGTCCGGCACCTCGATGGCATCTCCCCATGTCGCGGGCGGCATGGCGATCGTCCTGCAGGCCCTCAAGGCCAAGGGGCTTGCAACCAATGCAGGCGAGGCGAAGGATCTCGTCGATACGCTGCTCATGTCCACCGCAGCGATCATCTACGACGGCGACACGCCCGTCTCCCCGCGTAAGCAGGGCGCCGGCCTGATGAACATCAACGCCGCAGCGTCCGCCGAGGCCTACATCACCGTCGACGGCATGGAGCGCCCGAAGATGGAACTGGGCGATGACGTCGCCTGCACCGGCGTTTACACGCTCTCGTTTAAGGTTCATAATCTCACGGATGAGCCGCGCTACTACCGCGCCGCGCCGATTGTCCTGACTGACGGCACCGAGGAGAAAAACGGTTCCATTCTGATGAAGGAGACGGATGTCCCGCTCGCCCATACTTATACGACGAATTTCGAGAATGATCTTGTGGTCGTTCCCGCAAACAGCACCGTTCCCGTGACGATCACCGTCACACTGACCGATCCCAAAACAAGCCTTGCCGCGTTTGAAAACGGCGCATATGTCGAGGGCTGGGCCGTGCTCGATGCGGCCAATGCCGACGGCACCGTGAACGAAGACGGCACCGATCTCAACGCACCCTTCCTCGCGTTCTACGGCGACTGGACAAAAGCGCCGATGATCGACAGCGCCTACTGGTGGGACGCAATCGAGAGCGAGGAGACCTCCGCGCAGGTCTATAACAACGAGGCCCTTCTCGGCTCGATGGAAAACACTTACGTTTCCTATCTCGGCGACAACAACTACGACCACGCCATTGCCTATCTCGCCGACCGCAATGCCATCTCCCCGAACGGTGACGATTTTCTTGACAGCCTGACGTGGGTCTATACCGGCCTGCTGCGCAGCGCGAAGACCTTCTCTTACACCATTACCGGCGAAGACGGCACGGTCTATTACGAGAAAAGCATCGACTACGAGATCAAGTCCATCTACGACAGCAACTACTACTCCATCGTGCCCGCAGGCGCCATCAGCGACTACGGCGACACGATCGACCCGTGGTACGGCACGGATAAACTCGGCTCCTCTCTGCCGAGCGGCACGAAGGCGACCGTCACGATCACCGCTGAACCGGTCTATGACAAACATGCCTCGAATAACGTCCGTTCAAGCTGGTCGTTCCCAATCACGATCGACACCGACGCGCCTGAGGTGCTGGATATGTCCGTCCGCGAGGCGGAGGGCCGCTTCTATGCCACGATCACGGTGCGCGACAATGAATATGTCGCCGCCGTCGTCCTGACCGACGCCAAGTACGACAAGGAATTCTCCGTCACCGGTATCGGTGAGACCGAAGCAGGGAAGACTACCGTCCTTGAGGACATCGACGTTACCGGCTACGGTGAGACCATCGGTTTGGTCGTGCATGACTATGCCGGCAACAGCAAGACCTACTACCTGCGCGCCAAGGGCAACACCGACGACTATGCCGAGGTCGAGGTGACCGACGACATGGTGCTTTATTCCGAGGATTTCAACAGCGCGTGGCTGCCTGCCGGTTGGAGCAAGGAGTCGAAGTCCGGCTCTCTGAAAACCTGGTATCGCGACGAATACAACATGGCCGCCATCGACCCGGACGAGGTCTACAACCAGAACGAGTGGCTCTATACCCCGGCGTATGACCTCTCCGGCCAGTCCACCCCCACGCACATGGTCTTCGATTTTGAGACCAGCTACACCTTCTGCGTGCAGTATCCGCACTTCAACGTCGACGTCTATGCCTCCAAGGACAACGGTGCAACGTGGGAATCCATCTGGAACCTGCGCAACTCCGGCCTCTACACCGACTGGACCCGTACGCAGGCAAGGGTCGTGATCCCCGATGCCTATCAGGGCTGCGACAGCGTCCGCTTCGCCTTTGTTTACACCGGCGACACCGGCGGCGCACAGTTTGCCTTTGACAATATGCGCATCTATAAAGACCGCGCGGAGGATTATATTGCCGTGACCGCCACCGCGGGCGAAAACGGTACGGTCTCTCCCGCAGGCAGAACGCTGGTTCGCAAAGGTACCTCCAAGACCTTTACCGCACTCCCCGACGAGGGCTATGAGGTCGCAAGCATGGTCGTTGACGGAGCCGATCTCGGCCCGATCAGCTACTACACTTTCGAGGCAGTCGGCGTCGATCACACCATCGAGGTGAGCTTCCGTCCCGCCACCGCGCAAACCGGCTATTGTGTCAAGGCGGAGGCCACTGAGGGCGGCAGCATTACGCCGAGCGGCACGATCAGCCTTGCCGCAGGCGAGAGCAAGACCTTCAGCTTCCGGGCAGACGCGGGCTATCAGCTTGTCGCCGTCCGCCTCAACGGCCGCAAGGTCACCACGGCCGACAGCTATACGCTTGAAAACGTTGACCAGAACTACTATCTGCTGGCCAAGTTTGAGAAGATCCCCGAGACGCCCGAGATCCTCTTCGAGCAGGATTTCGAGGATTCCGCATTCCCGCCCGCAGGCTGGAGCATCGTCGGCGGCAGCGAGACATGGCAGCATCGCAGCTATTACTATCTGAACAAAACGCTGAGTGCCTACATCTCCGCCGGTGAAGCGGCGCAGGACGAACGTCTCGTCTCTCCGAGCGTTGACCTCACAGGCGCGCAGGATACGAATCTGGAATTCGACTACGCCTATGTGTACTATCCGATCCGGGACGAAGAGTATACCTTTACGCTGGAGGCCTCCGCTGATGGCGGCAAGACCTGGTCGGTGCTCTGGGACGCGAAGAAGTCGCTGGAATCTTATAAGGACTACGTCGTCTCCGGCCGCGCCTTTGTGACCCTTCCTGCGGAGCTCTGCGTCAGCAATGTCATCTTCGCATGGCACTACACCAGGCCTGCAGGCGATAACAGTGGCATTGCCGCTATCGACAACATCAAGCTCGAGGCGACGGGTGTGAGCACCGACGTCGAGGGTAAGGCAAAGATCACCGCGACGGCGGGCGAGGGTGGTATCATCACTCCGAGCGGCAGGATCTATGTTACAGAGGGTGAGGATCAAACCTTCACCATTACGCCGATCACCGGTTTTGCCATCGCGGATGTGCTGGTCGACGGCTTCAGTGTCGGCACGGTCAGCTCCTATACCTTTACTAAGGTGACGGGAACGCACACGATCGATGCCTCCTTTAAGGTCTCGTCCTCCGAACCCGGCGTGCTCTTTGAGAACGACTTTGAGGACAGCAGCTTCCCGTCGCGTGGCTGGAGCGTGAAGTCGCTCGGCAGCGGACACAACACCTGGTCGCAGGGCAGCTTCAGCAATGTCAGCAGCACAAAGGTCGCTCTGGTCGTCAATGAATATGAGGACTGGTCAAACGCCCCGAGGCAGAACGAGCTGCTGATCTCACCGAAGGTCGACCTGACCGGCATTTCGCCGATTCTGGAATTTGACTACGCCTTCGGCCGCTACGACCTGTTTAACGGCACAATCTCGCTGACGCTGGAGGTCTCCACCGACAGCGGCGAAACCTGGACGAAGCTCTGGGACGCAAGCACACTGACGAAGAACGACACCGGCCTGTATCAGTCCGGTCATGCCGCGGTTGAGATCCCCGCATTCTACTGCAAGGACGGCATAAGCTTCGCCTTCCGTTATTCGAAGCTCAACGGCTACGAGGGCGAAAAGGCCGGCATCGACAACGTCAAACTCACGAATCCCTCAGCGCTCTGTGAGCATCCGACGACCGAAGTGCGAAACGCGCGCAATGCAACCTGTACCGAGGACGGCTACACAGGCGACACCTACTGCATCTCCTGCGGTGCGTTGCTTGCCGCGGGTAATGTGATCCCCGCAGCGGGCCACAGCCTTGAAAAGACGGAGGCCAAAGACGCCACCTGTACTGAAGACGGCAACACCGCTTACTGGACCTGCTCCGTCTGCGGCAAGCTCTTCTCTGACGAA
>CAMEMX010000094.1 GCA_945927915.1 uncultured Clostridia bacterium | reverse complement strand
CGCAATGATAAACGGGTCTGCCGCGCAAGCGGCAGACCCGTTTTGCTATCCTTTTGCTATCTTTTTGCGCCGAGGCGGGATTTGAAATCCGCGTAGCCGAAGCGCGTCAGGCGCGTGAGCGTGCCGTCCTCGCCGCGGCGCCAGATGTCCGGCAGCGGCATCCCGTTGAAGGTGTTGTTCTTGCACGTCGTGTAAATTGCCATATCCCCGAACACGAGCAGGTCGCCCGGCTCCGGCGCACGTGCAAAACGGTAGTCTCCGATGACGTCCCCGGCGAGGCACGTCGGCCCTGCCAGCCGCACCGCGCATTCGCCCGCGCCGTCCGCGCCGTAAAGCGGCGGCGTGTAGGGCATCTCCAGCACGTCGGGCATATGGCAGGCGGCGCTGGCGTCCAGGATCGCGATGCGCGTCGCGCCGTTTTCCACGACGTCGAGCACGCGGCTGACGAGGAAGCCCGCGTTCAGCGCGACCGCCTCGCCCGGCTCCAGATAGACCGTCAGGCCGTATTTTTCCCGCACGGACACGAGCAGCCGCTCCAGAAGCGGCAGGTCGTAGCCGTCGCGCGTGATGTGATGCCCGCCGCCCATGTTGAGCCACCGCATTCGCGGCAGGAGGTCGCCGAATTTTTCCTCCACGGCGCGCAGGGTCGTTTCCAGCGCGTCGGCGTCCTGCTCGCAGAGGGTGTGGAAGTGCAGCCCGTCCAGCAGGGCGGTCAGCTCCGGCGTCATCTGCGCGTCAAGCTGCGCCCGCGTCGTGCCGAGGCGGCTGCCCGGCGCACAGGGGTCGTAGACCGCGTGTCCCTCCTGCGTCGAGCATTCGGGGTTGATGCGCAGGCCGACGCTCAGGCCGCGTGCCTTCGCCCTTGCGCCGAAGCGCCTGAGCTGGGCGGGCGAATTGAAGACGATGTGGTCGGCGCAGCCGAAAATTTCCCCGATCTCGTCGTCGCGGTAGGCGGCGCAGAACACGTGCACCTCACCCGCGGGCATTTCCTCGCGGCCCAGACGCGCCTCAAACAGGCCGCTGGCCTCCGTTCCCGCAAGATAAGGCGACAAAACGGGATAGAGGTCATAGTTCGAGAACGCCTTCTGCGCGAGCAGGATCTTGCAGCCGGTGCGCTGCGCGACCCCGGCGAGGATCTCGCCGTTTTTGCGGAGTTGCCCCTCGTCGAGGACGTAGCAGGGCGTGGGCAGGGCGGAAAACGCCTGCTCCGGCGTCTGCCCGCCCAGCGCGCGGAAGGGCGCGGTCATTCGACGATCACCGGCGTGAAGCTCTCGCTGCGCGGCAGGCCGTGCTTGTCCAGCGCGTCGAGGAAGGGATCGGGATCGAATTCTTCGACGGTGTAGACGCCCGGCTTGCTCCACTTTCCGGTCAAAAGCATCATCGCGCCGCACATCGCGGGCACGCCGGTGGTGTAGCTGATGGCCTGGCTCTCGACCTCGCGGTAGCATTCCTGATGGTCGCATACATTATAAATATAGTAGGTCTTCTCCTTGCCGTCCTTTTTGCCGGTGAAGATGCAGCCGATGTTGGTCTTGCCGTGGGTGCGCGGGCCGAGGCTGGCGGGGTCGGGCAGGAGCGCCTTGAGGAACTTGATCGGCACGATCTGCTGCCCCTCGAACTCGACGGGCGTGGTCGAGAGCATCCCGACGTTTTCCAGACACTTCATGTGCGTCAGGTAGCTCTGCCCGAAGGTCATGAAGAAGCGGATGCGCCTGACCTCGGGGATGTTCTGCGCCAGCGACTCGATCTCCTCGTGGTGCAGCAGGTACATATCCTTCCTGCCCACGCAGTCGAAGTCATATTCGCGCTTGATGCTCATCGCCGGGATCTCGACCCAGTGACCGTCCTCCCAATAGCTGCCGGGCGCGGAGACCTCGCGGAGGTTGACCTCGGGGTTGAAATTCGTGGCGAAGGGATAGCCGTGGTCGCCGCCGTTGCAGTCGAGGATGTCGATGGTGTCGATGGTGTCGAATTCGTGCTTTTTCGCGTAGGCGCAGTAGGCCTGCGTCACGCCGGGGTCAAAGCCGCAGCCGAGCAGGGCGGTCAGGCCGGCCTTTTCGAACTTTTCGCGGTAGGCCCACTGCCAGCTATAGTCGAAATAGGCGGAGAAGCCCGCCTCCTTGCAGCGCTTTTCGTAGATCTCGCGCCAGGCGGGGTCGTCGGTGTCCTCCGGCTCGTAGTTGGCGGTGTCCATGTAGTTGACGCCGCAGGCCAGGCACGCGTCCATGATCGTCAGGTCCTGATAGGGCAGGGCGATGTTCATCACGAGGTCGGGCTTGTAGGCGTTGATGAGGTCGATGACCTGCTGCACGTCGTCGGCGTCGACCTGCGCGGTGGTGATCTTGGTGGCGGTCTTGCCGGCAAGCTGCCCGGCGAGACGGTCGCACTTGTCCTTGCTCCGGCTGGCGATGCACAGCTCGGTGAAGACGTCGCTGACCTGGCAGCATTTGCGGATGGCAACGCCGGCAACGCCGCCGCAGCCGATGACTAATACTCTGCTCATGTTGATGGCTCCTTTTTTATATAGTGAATAGAGAATAGTGAACAGTGAAAAGTGAACAGTGAATAGAGAATAGAGAATAGTGAATAGGGAACAGTGAATGGCGAATAGATAATGACAAATACGGCGGTTCCTGCACCGGCGGGGGCATGCCCCCGCCCTACAGAGCGGTTGTGATAGACGGATCGTAGGGGCGGCGTTCCGCCGCCCGCGAATCAAATCGTGCGAAGCACACCACAGTCATTCACTCTTAGTCCTTAGCCCTTAGTCCAATTAGATTGCCACGGGCGCGTTGCGCCCTCGCAATGACAAACGGGTCGCCTGTTATGTCATTGCGAGGAGGGCGTAAGCCCGACGTGGCAATCTCTGCAGCCTCTACAGCGCCAGCAGCAGCTCGCGCAGAACCTTGCAGGCCGTGGCGGTCGAGACGCCGCTGGGGTCGAGCATGGGCGCCAGCTCGTTGACGTCCGCGGCGACGACATTGCACCTCGCAACCAGCAAAATCGCCTGCAAAAGCTCCGTAAAGCGCACGCCGCCGGCCTCGGGCGTGCCCGTGCCGGGGAAGGCCGACGGGTCGAGGCAGTCGAGGTCGATGGTGAAATAGACGGGCGTTTTTGCCGCCGCGAGCGCCTGCGTGAGCGCCTCCAGGCCGTCAAACGAGAACGGGTGCAGGTCGGTGTGCGCCTTTGCGAAGCGGAATTCCTCGCGGTCGCCGCTGCGGATGCAGAACTGGTGGATGCGCCCGTCGCCGAGCAGGTCGTGCGCGCGGCGCATGACGCACGCGTGGCTGAGCTGCGCACCGAGGTAGTCGTCGCGCAGGTCGGCGTGGGCGTCAAAATGGATGATATGCAGGCCGGGATGCCGCCTGACCACCGCGCGCAGGGCGCCTAACGTGACCAGATGCTCTCCGCCGAGCAGAACCGGGCGCTTGCCGTCGGACAAGATCTCCTCCGTCCGCGCCTCGATGTCCGCCAGCGCCGATTCCGCGCTGCCGAAGCACAGCTCCAGGTCGCCGCTGTCGAACACGCGGCAGTCGAGTAAGTCGCGGTCCTGGTAGGGGCTGTAGGTCTCCAGCCCGAAGCTCTCGTGGCGCATCGCCGCCGAGCCGAAGCGCGCGCCCGGCCGGAAGCTCGTCGTCGAGTCGAACGGCGCGCCGAACAGCACCGTCTCGGCGCGCGCGTAGTCGCAGTCGCAGCCGATGAACGTCTCCACATTTTTGCGCATTTACTCCACCTCCTGCAGCATCGTCTCCAAAAACGCGGGCAGATAGAACGCGCCGACGTGCAGCTTTGTCGTGTAATATTTCGTTTTCAGGTTGTGCGCCAGCCATTTTTCGGCGCAGAGGTCGTCGATGGGGTGATATTTCTTGCTGGCGAAGCCGAAGAGCCAGTAGCCCGCGGCGTAGGTCGGGATGTGCGCCTGATAGACGCGGCTGATGGGGAAGGTGCTGACGATGCGCTTGTGGCTGCGCTGCATCGCCTCGGCGTCCTGCTTGTAAAACGGGCTGCCCTGCTGGTTGACCATGATGCCGTCGTCGTGCAGGGCGTTATAGCAGATGCCGTAGAATTCGCGGGTGAAATAGCCCTCCGACGGGCCGAAGGGGTCGGTCGAGTCGACGATGATGAGGTCGTACGCGTCCGTGCGGCGGCGGATGAAGCGCAGGGCGTTGTCAAAAAAGATGTGCACGCGGCTGTCGTCGAGGCGGCAGGCGTTTTCCGGCAGCCAGACGCGGCAGGCCTCGATGACCTGCGGGTCCATCTCGACGAGGTCGATGCGGCGGATGTTCTCGTAGCGTGCCAGCTCCCGCACGACGCCGCCGTCGCCCGCGCCGATGACCAGCACGTCGCGGATGTTCGGGTGGACGGCCATCGGGACG
This sequence comes from uncultured Clostridia bacterium, assembly GCA_945927915.1. Classification (GTDB taxonomy): domain Bacteria; phylum Bacillota; class Clostridia; order Oscillospirales; family Oscillospiraceae; genus JAZOXB01. The sequence goes on along the minus strand of CAMEMX010000094.1, from coordinate 1,704 downwards.
TGGGTGATCATCTCGTCATAGATGAATTCGTCGCGCTCGGTGAGCATCACGTTGCCGTCGAGCGACAGGACGCGCCCGAATTCCGGCGTGTCGAAGATGTCGATCTGCTGGTATTCGCTGCGCTTGGAGTAAAGATGCCGCGTCACGCGGATGCTGTGCTTGACGTCGGGGGTGTGAAATTCGCTGAACCAAAGATCCATGCCGCCGCCTCCTTACCGCAAAACGTTGATAAATCGGATCTCCGGGTCCTCCGGGCCGGTCATCGAGCAGCCCTTCGCCTTGGCGTAGGCGATGTAGTCGAGGATCTCCGGCGTGATGCGCTCGCCGGGCGCGAGGATGGGGATGCCGGGCGGGTAGCACATGACGAACTCGCTGCACACGCAGCCGGCGCTCTCGTGCAGCGGGAGGCTGCGTTTTTCCGCGTAAAATGCCTCCTGCGGGCTGGTGACGACCTCCGGGTCGATGTATTCCTGGCTGAGCAGGCCGCTGCTGTCGGTCTGGTAGCGGCGGCGGATCTCCGCCAGCGCGCTGACCAGCCGCTCCAGCTCCTGATAGCGATCGCCGATGGAGAGGTAGGCCAGAATGTTGCCGATGTCGCCGAACTCGATCTGGATGTCGTATTCGTCGCGTAAAATATCATAAACTTCGATGCCGGCGAGGCCGATGTCGCGGGTGTGGACGCTGAGCTTGGTCGGGTCGAAGTCGAAGACGGAGTTGCCGTTGATCAGCTCCCGGCCGTAGGCGTAGTAGCCGCCGATGGCGTTGATCTCCTCGCGGGCGTAGTCCGCCATAGACACGACCTTGGCAAAGACCTCCCTGCCGCGCAGGGCGAGGTTGCGGCGGCTGATGTCGAGGCTGGACATGAGCAGGTAGCTGCCGGAGGTGGTCTGGGTCAGGTTGATGATCTGGCGGACGTGACCGGCGTTGACGCGCGGGCCGATGAGCAGCAGGCTCGACTGCGTCAGGCTGCCGCCGCTTTTGTGCATCGAGACGGCGGCCATGTCGGCGCCGGCCTTCATCGCGGACACGGGCATCGCGTCGCCGAAGTAGAAGTGCGTGCCGTGCGCCTCGTCGGCAAGGCAGTACATCCCCGCCGTGTGCGCCATTTTGACGATGGCGCGCAGGTCGCTGCACACGCCGTAGTAGGTCGGGTTGTTGACGAGGACGGCTACGGCGTCGGGGTGCTCGCGGATGGCCTTTTCGACCTGCCCGCGCTGCATACCCAGCGAGATGCCGAGGCGGCGGTCGACCTCCGGGTTGACGTAGACCGGCACCGCGCCGCACAGGACGAGGGCGTTGATGACGCTGCGGTGGACGTTGCGCGGCAGGATGATCTTGTCGCCGCGCTTGCAGACGGACAGCACCATGCTCTGCACGGAGCTGGTCGTGCCGCCGACCATCAAAAACGCGTGCGCCGCGCCGAACGCGTCCGCCGCGAGCATCTCCGCCTCACGGATGACCGAGACGGGGTGGCAGAGGTTGTCGAGCGGCTTCATGCTGTTGACGTCGATACTGACGCAGCGCTCGCCGAGGAAGGCGGTCAGCTCCGGGTTGCCGCGGCCGCGCTTGTGGCCGGGGACGTCGAAGGGGACGACGCGCATCTGGCGGAAGGTCTGCAGCGCCTCGTAGATCGGCGCACGGCTCTGGTCGAGGATGATGTTTTCTGTTTCCATGGCACACCTCTGGGGTTGGGAATAGGGAATA
>CAMEMX010000093.1 GCA_945927915.1 uncultured Clostridia bacterium | reverse complement strand
TGCCGCCGGCGTACATCTCGCAGAAGACCAGCTCCCAGTTGTAGCGCTGCTCCTTTTCGTTCCAGTCGACGGGGCAGCCGCGGCCGAAGTCCTCGACCTCGATGCTGCGGTCGGCGTAGCGCGTGACGATGATGAGGTCGCCGTAGCCCTCGCGCGCCTCGTCGATGGCGTTTGAGAGGATCTCGAAGACGGCGTGCTCGCAGCCGGTCAGGTCGTCCGAGCCGAAGATGACGGCGGGACGCTTGCGCACGCGGTCGGCGCCCTTGAGCGAGCTGATGCTTTCGTTTCCGTAGGTTTGCTTTTTTGCCATAATACCCTCACAGTGTATTGAATCGCAGAAAATTCCACTATATATAGTATAGTATACCCGATTATTCCCAAAAGTCAAGTTTGCGCCGCGAATACTATTTCCCAAACGGGGCTTGTTTTTTTGCGGGCGATTCGTTAAAATGATAAAAAACAAGAAGGAGATGCAGATATGAGCGACCGTTCAAAGAATACAGGCGCCGGACGCGGTCTGCGCACGGCGCTGGTGGTTTTACTGACGCTGATCGTGCTGGTCGTGGCGGCGCTGGTGGTTTACGCGATGAGAAATCCGTCGGAGGCGCCCGCCGTCGGGCAGGCGGAGATCGTGCAGTCCAGACCCACCGAGCCGGCCCCGACCGGGACGACCGAACCGTCCGGCACGACCCAGCCGGAGCCGACCACGACCACCGAGGAGGAGACGAGCGAGCCGACCGTCTCCGCAGAGGAGCGAAAAGCGCAGGCAATGCTGGATGACATGACGCTGGAGGAGAAGATCTACCAGCTCTTCATCGTCACGCCGCGCACGCTGACGGGCTTCACCGGGGTGGACACCGCGGGCGAGACGACGCGGCAGGCGCTTGCGCGCTATCCCGTCGGCGGCATCGTCTATTTCGGCGAGAACATCAACAGCGCCGGGCAGATCAGCGCCATGATCTCGGCCACGCAGGACTATGCGTCCTGCCCGCTGTTCATCTGCGTGGATGAAGAGGGCGGTCGGGTGTCGCGCCTGAGCGGCGTCGGCGTGACGGACACGCTCGACCCGATGGCGGTCTACGGCGCGCAGGGCGACGCCGGCGCGGTGCGCAGCATTGGCCGGACGCTTGCCGGGCAGCTTGCCTCCGTCGGCTTCAACGTCGATTTCGCGCCCGTGGCGGATGTCGTGACGAACCCGAACAACACCGAGATCGGCGACCGCGCCTTCAGCGACGATCCCGCCGTCGCGGCGAAGATGGTCGCGGCGATGGTGCGCGGCTTGCAGGAGAGCGGGACGATCTCCTGCCTGAAGCACTTCCCCGGTCACGGCAGCACCGAGGCGGACTCGCACGAGGGGCTTTCCGTGTCGAACCGGACGCTGGACGAGCTGCGGGAGACGGAGTTTTTGCCCTTTGCCGCGGGCATCGGGGCCGGCGCGGAGATGGTGATGGTCTCGCATATGTCCGCGCCGGAGCTCACGGGCGACAACACGCCCTGCGACCTGTCGGCGGCGGTCGTGACAGACCTGCTGCGCGGCGAGCTGGGCTTTACGGGCGTCATCGTGACGGATTCGCACGAGATGGGCGCGATCACGCAGTATTACGGCACGGGCGAGGCCGCGGTCATGGCGATCGGGGCGGGCTGTGACATCGTGCTGATGCCCTATGATCTGGACGAGGCGTATGCTGCCGTCGCGGAGGCCGTCGAAAACGGCACGCTGACCGAGGAGCGCATCGACGAGAGCGTCCTGCGCATCCTGACGCTCAAATACCGCTACGGGATCATCGAATAAAACCGCAGACAAAACGAACGGAGCCCCCGGAAGGAGGCTCCGCCTTTTTATGTTATTCTTCGAGCAGCCTGCGGGCAAGCTGTTCGTTTTCGGCTGAGAGACGGCGCAGGCGCTCGATGTTCTCCGCTTCGAACGGCTCCTCCGCCATCGCAGCGTCGATCAGGTCGTCCAGCGCGGCAGCCGTCACCTCGCCCAGCGGCAGGTAAAGGTCCTGCCCCAGATAGTCGAGGAAGCCGCTGACCTTCGGGTCGTAGACCACGCCGACCATCGGCACGCCCTGCCCGGAGGCGAAGATCAGCGTGTGCAGCCGCATGGACACGACAAGCGACATCCGGCGCACCAGCGCGATGATCTCCGCGCCGTTCGTGCCCGCCCGCAGGGTCAGGTGCGGGCAGCGCAGCTTTTCCGCCACGGCGCGCACGGCGCTCTCGTCGCGCGCGGGCTCCATCGCGTAGAGCAGCGGCACGAGGCCGTATTCGCGGTGGGCGTATTCGCAGGCGGCGGCGAAGGCGGCGACCTTTTCGTCAAAGCCCTGCCAGGGCCGCAGCGCGACCATCATATACCCCTTGTCGTCGCGGATGCCGCTGCGGCGCAGGTAGGCGCGCAGCTCGTCGGTCTCCGGCGGGTCGATGAGCAGGGCGGGGTCGGCGTTGAGGTGGATCTCCGGCTTTGCCACGCCCAGCTCGTGCAGCGTTTCCAGCGAATAGCGGTCGCGGGCGGAGATGATGTCCGCGCAGCGGTCGAGCACCTTCGCCGCGCGGCGGCGGTTGCGCGGGCGGTCGATCGGGCCGATGCCGCAGCCGTAGAGCATCACGCGGCAGCCGTGCAGCCGCGCCTGCCGGATGGAAAACAGGTAGTAAAGCAGCGAGCGCGTGCTCGTCGCGTCCTGCATGAGGGTGCCGCCGCCGCTGATATAGAGCTTCGTATGGCGCATCAGGCGGCCGATCCTGAAAATGTTGAAGGTGTAGACGGCGTTGATGAGGGCGCACTGGCGCGTCTCGTCGGGGTCGCGGCTCAGCGCGCAGATGGGCAGGTCGGGGTCGATGTGGCGGAGCTGCTCAATAATGGCGTTTAAGATGGCATTGTCGCCGCTGTTGCCCTTGCCGTAAGCGCCGCAGATCAGCGCGCCGTCGCGCACGCCCTTCGGACGGGCGGCCCGGCGGATGATCGTGGCGTAGATCGTCTTCTGCCGCGCGAGCATCACGTCGAGTGAGAAATCGCGCTTTGCCTTTTCGTAGAGCTTTTCGCCCATTTCACGCCGTTTTTCGGGGTTCTGCGCCAGAAAGATCATGTGCTTTGCCAGCGCCTCGACATCCTGCGCGGGGAAGAGCAGGCCGTTGACGCCGTCGTCGATCAGGTAGGGCACGCCGCCGACCTCGGAGGCGATGGTGGCGCAGCGCATCCGCGCGCCCTCGGTCAGCGCGTAGGGAAAGGTCTCGGACAGGGAGGTCAGCAGGTTGACGTCGAGGGCGTTGTAGAAGCTGTCGATCTGCCGCACCCACCCGGCGAAGCAGACCGTGCCCGCCGGGCACTCGGACGCCGCCAGAGCGCGGATCTCCGCCTCCTGCTCGCCCTCGCCCGCGATGGCGAGCCGGATGTTCGGGCAGACCTGCACGGCTTTGGCGAAGGCGCGGATGAGGGTGGTCATGTCCTTGACGGGCGAAATACGCGCGGCGATGCCGAAGACGACGGTGTCGTCCCGGACGGCAAGGCCGATGCTTTGCAGGTATTCCTCCCGCGGCATGGGGTCGCGCGCGGCGGAAAAATCGACGCCGTTATAGAGCGTGTAGATGCGCTGCGGGTCGAAATTGCGCGAGATGAGCAGCTTGGTCATCCCGGCGGACACGCCGACCCACGCGTCAAAGCGGCGCAGGGCGATCTTGTTGATATTGCCGTAGGTCAGGGCAGCCAGCGGCCTGCCCAGATAGTCCAGCCGGTAGTCGCTGTGGATGGTGGAGATGACGGGCACGCCCGCCCGCTTGCGCAGCAGCATTCCCATCATATTTGCGCGTGCGCCGTGGCAATGGATGACCTGATAGCCGTCGTGACGGATCATGGCGAGGATGCGCTCGCGCGTGTGCAGCAGGTTATTGTCGCTGATGACGGTCGTGGGGATGCCGAGCTGCCGCGCCTCGGCGGCAAAATCGCCCTCCATGAAGCAGATCAGGTGGACCGTCTCGGTCTTATTCAGTCCGGCGAGAAGGGAGAGGACGTGGGTCTTTGCGCCGCCGACGTCGCCGCCGGAGATCATGTGGATTATCTTCATCTGTGAATCCTCGGTTCAAAGAATGTTTGCTCTTGAATTCTATAGCACAATCAGCTATAATTATACTGCATTTTTCGGAAAGAAGCAATCCATATTTGCGCTTTTCCGATACAGGAGGTTTCAATGAAAAACGGAAAACTGTTTGGAAAGCTGAATATCATTGATATTCTTGTCTTGCTGATCCTGATCGCGGCGGTCGTTTTTGTCGGAATGCGACTGATGGGCCACGGCGCCGAGGCGCCCGCGACCGAAACGCCGCAGGCGCAGGCCAACCTGCGCTACACCTTCCTCAGCAATCCCATCCCGCGCGAGCTGGCGGAGAACGCCGTCGCCGCCTTCGAGGGCGAGGACGCCGACTTCGGCGGCACGCCCGTCTCGCCGCGCCGCATCTACAACAACAACCTGCTCGTCGACGCGATGATCACCGACTGGGAGATCTCCGAGGCGCCGGACGACATGGTCTATCTCCACCTGACGATCGAGGCCACGGCGACCTACTCCACCGGTCGCTGCACCGTCGGCTCGCAGGATCTGCGCATCGGCGTCAGCTACACCGCCAAGACGCTGGTCGTTGAGGTCGTCGGGCGCGTCACCGGCGTGGAGAAGCTCTCATGAACGAGCTTCTGACCTCCAGCCTGATCTGGCGCGTCTGCGCTGCGGTCGCGGCGTTCCTGTCGCGCTCGTTTTTGGGCAGATTTGCGCGGCTTTTGGGCAGGCTTTGGCGGCAGAGCGCGATCTACGGCCTCTTTGCGCGGCTTTTGGGTGCGCCCGCCGCGGCGGACACGTCCGTGCTGCGCCGCGTGCTGGATGGCTGCAACGCACTTTTGCGCCGGATCGGCCACGGCTTCGTGTCCGTTCTGCGCGGGAGCCTGTGCTGCCGGATCTACGGCGCGGTCGTGCGCTATTGCGGCGAGAGCTTTTTCCTCGGCTGGCTCTTCCGCGGCGGCATCGGCACGCTGCTGCTCGTTACCGTCGCCGCCTATGCCCCGCTGGACTATCTCCTGCGTGCCGTCGGGCCTGCTTCGCTCGCCTCCGTGTGGGACGAGCTGCTGATGCTGGCCTGCCTCGCGTGGATCGTCTACCAGCGCATGGGCAGCTGCAAGCCGCTGCGCAGCCGCACCAGCGCCGTGGATGTCTGGCTGCTGGGCTATCTGGTCGCCGGCGCGCTCCTGCTTTTGTACACGTCCAAGTCCTTCGCCCTGTCGGTCAACATTCAGGGCTACCGCGCAAGCCTGCAGTATCTGCTGCTGTTTTTCCTTGTCACGCGCCTGCTGCGCGATGAGGATGACCTCAGGCTCATGTACCGCGTGATGGTGGTGCTCGCGCTGGCGTTTGCCCTGCACGGCATCTGGCAGTTTATCGTGGGCGTCGAGATCCCGTCGAACTGGACGGATCAGGCCGAGACGGCGGTGCGCACGCGCGTGTTCTCAATCTTCAAGAATCCCAACATCATGGGCGGCTATATGGTGCTCTTTGCGCCGATGGCCATCGGCATGGCCTACGCCTCGGACACGCCCGCGAAAAAGGTCTTTTACTGGATCTGCGGCCTGTGTATGTGCCTCGGCTGCCTGTTCACGATGTCGCGCGGCGCATGGCTGGCCCTCGCGGTGGCGGCGGTGCTGTTCGCGCTGATCGTCGACCGCAGGCTGCTGGCGCTGATGGCGGCGGCGGCGGTGGCGGCGTGCTTCCTGCCCTTCGTGCGCAGCCGCATCGGCTATCTCTTCACCGACGCATTCGCCGAGTCCAACGCCCGCGCCGGCAGAGCCAAGCGCTGGTCGACCGCGTTCGGCTATCTGGACGAAAACAACGCGTGGGCGCTCGGCCTCGGCTATGGGATGTTCGGCGGCGCCGTCGCCGTGCAGAATCCGATCAACGCGACGTTCGAGTATATGTATGTAGACAATTACTATGTCAAGATCCTCGCGGAGAACGGCATCGTCGGCCTGACGGCGTTCCTGTCGTCCATGGCGGGGCTGCTCTGGGGCGGTGCGCGCGCCTGTGCCCGCACGGCGCGGACAAAGAACAAGCCGCTCTGCGCGGGAATGCTCGCCGGACTGGTCGGCGTTCTGGTGCACAGCTTCTTTGAAAGTCTGTGGGAGGAGCCGTATATGATGGCGCTGTTCTTCGCTGTGGCGGGAATGCTCATCTTCGCCGGCTTCTTCTGCCGCGACGGCGCGCAGGCCGAATAAC
>CAMEMX010000092.1 GCA_945927915.1 uncultured Clostridia bacterium | reverse complement strand
TGTACGCCTTTCCCCCGACCCGGCGCAGCAACGCCGCGTTTTCGCGCCTTTCGCCGCAGGAGGTCGGCGCAATGCTCGCGCAAGACGAGCTGCAGCGCCACGGCTGCACCGGCCTGGACGCTTGGCTTACCTCGCTGGACAGTTCTCCCCTCGCCGATGAGCGTATTCTTGCCGAGGGTGAGCCGATGCGCTGCTACGCAGGCCGTTCGCAGTTCTGGGTCACCTGGACAGGTACAATGACCGCCTGCGGGATGCTCGGCACGCCGAAGACCGAGCCCCTTGCGCAGGGCTTCCTTCCTGCTTGGGACATGCTGCGCGCGGCAGTCAGCCCGATCCGCCTCTGCGCGGACTGCGCCGTCTGCCCGCACCGCAAGCTCTGCAGCACCTGCGCCGCCGTCACCTATACCGAGACCGGACGTTTTGACGGCAGGCCGGAATATATGTGCCGCATGGTCGATGCCTTTCTCGACGCACTCCGCGATGCCTCGGCAGCTTCGGAGAAGCAACCATAAACCGCAAAAAGCTCCCCCGGCTCTCGCCGGAGGAGCTTTTCCTGTATGTACTTACCCGATCAGATCGTAAAGCCGCAGGAGCACAGCCGCAGCTTCCGCACGGGTCGAACCGCGCGCTGGAGCAAAGCGATTGCCGCGTTGACCGTTGATAATACCGCAGGCGGAAAGGCGGTCAACGCTCTCCTTCGCCCAGTCGGAAATGCAGTCCGCATCCGCAAAGGTCATCGGCGTTCCGCTCGTCGTTATGCCGAAGCGGTCAAGCAGCCTGTCCAGCATTACGCACATCTCTTCACGCGTGATGCTCTGTTCCGGGCGGAACGTACCGTCCGCGTAACCGAGGACGATCCCGTTCTCTGCCGCCCATGCCGCAGCCTCGGAGTACCACTGTCCGGCAGGCACATCGGCAAAGCTCTGTGTCTCCGGCGGCGTCAGGTCTGCATCCGTGCGCTGCATCAGGCGGTAGAGCGTCGTGACGAACATCGCGCGCGTCAGCGTTCCGTCCGGAGAGAAGCGGTAGACCCCCGTTCCGTTAAACAGTCCAAGCGTTGTCGCGCGGTCCGCCTCGTCAAAATACCAGCTTGTATTCGGAACATCCCAGAACAGGTTACCGTTTTTCGTCACATAGATCGTTTTCACAGGCGTGCAGACATTCTCGCCCAGGGCGCGGAAGCGAAGCACGCCATCATAGCATTCAAACGGTGCCGAATAGCTTTGGCTGCCCGTATTCGGCACGGAGCCGTCCGTCGTAAACAACACATCCGCGTTCTGATTTCTGTTGTCAAAAACGATCTTCCCGTCTTCAACGCGCACCGTCGGGTCAATCCCAAGCGCGTCGAGCTTTTTTGTCACCGTCTCGCTGCGGCTGCCGTTCAGATTATAGGCAGCACAGGTCTTCACCGTCATCCCGACGGTAAAATCAAACGGCGCCGTGTAGCGCTTCCCGTTGAACACCGGGTCGCTGCCGTCTGTGGTATAGTAGATCGCCGCCCCCGCCTCTGCCGTCAGCTTTACTCTGGCATTGCCGTTGACGATCTCCGTGCTGATGACCGGCGCTTTGACCGCGTCAAGCTGCGTTCCCGTCGGCTTGCAGGAATAGTAGGTCTCCCCATTGTTCAGGCTGACACCTCTGCGGCGGTACAGCTCATTGACGGTGACGAACTCATAGCCCTGCTCCTGCAAAATGTCGATCGCCATCAGCACGCCGTCGACGGTCGAGGAATAGATGTCATGGCAGAGGATGATCGCGCCGTCAAACGCACGCGCGACGATCCGGTCGCGCACCGTATAGGCGTTGCGGTCTCTCCAGTCCACCGGGTCGATCGACCAGATGATCGCAGGGGCGTCGAGCAGGGAGAGAACGCGCGAGTTGAAATCCCCGTACGGCGGTCGTACAAGATATGTAAAGCTGCGTCCGAGTACGTCGTTCAGAATGTCCTCGGTGTGGCCGATCTGCCAGCGCACTCCGTCGTCGGAGAGGCTGGTGAGCTGCGGGTGGTCGTATCCGTGCTGGGCGACCTGATGGCCCTCGCGCAGGATCCGGCGCGTCGTATCGTCATAGGTCTCGGCGCGCATTCCAAGCTCGAAGAAGGTCGCCTGAACGCCCCGCGCCGCAAGACCGTCGAGCAAGCGCTGTGTATAAGGTCCGGGGCCGTCGTCAAAGGTCAGCGCGATCAGCTTCTTCTGCCCATTCGACGCCGAAGCCGTCATCGGCAGGAGCGTCAGCAGGCAGCAGATCGCCAGAAACAATGCGGTCCATTTCTTCAGTTGCTTCATTTTCTATTCCTCCGTCTTCTGTTTCTTTCAGAGGCAGGTGTCCGTCGCGGTCAAGCGGCAAAAGCGCAAGCTGCGTTTCATACACCGTTTCTGTTTTCATGTCCTCCGCCCAAGCGGGGAATTTCAGCGCCTCCCGTGGGGCAAGCGCAAGCAAAAAGCCGTCCTCCGCGGGGCGCAGAAAGGCTTCGGTTACTTCGATCCCCTCCACCGTGCCGCACCACGGCAGCCATGCTCCGCGCGGATGCTGTGAGGCGATCACCGCCGTGATGCCGTCCGGCAGATGGCTGCGCGGGATGCGCGCGGTCAGGCGCCCGTATGCGTCGGGAATCCCAAGATATTCCGAGGCGTTGTGATGCACGGCGAAAATTCGCCGCAGCTTTTGCCTGTCTTTTTCGACCCGGCAGTCAATCTTCCAAAATAGGCCCTCTTGCGTCATCGTCAGCGAGCCGATCTTCTCGCCGCGCTCCATAACGGAATGTTCCATAACAAGATCCCTCCCGCACAGTTTATGCGAGAGGGACCGTCCGTTATGCCTTCGGCAGCCCGAAGCTGACCGCGATGGCAGTATCCACGCGATTCATCATGCCCTCGTCCAGCCGTCCCATGTGCTCGCGCAGCCGCCGCTTGTCGATCGTGCGGATCTGCTCGAGCAGCACCACCGAGTCCTTACTCAGGCCGACGCTGCCGCCGGTCAGCTCGATGTGCGTCGGCAGCTTAGCCTTGTTGGTCTGGCTGGTGATCGCCGCGGCGATCACCGTGGGAGAGTGCTTGTTCCCCGTGTCGTTCTGCACGATGAGGACGGGTCTCGTACCGCCCTGCTCACTGCCGACCACCGGGCTGAGGTCTGCGTAGAAGATGTCGCCCCTCTTTACGGTTGTATCCATTTGCTTCACGCTCCGTAATTCGTCTCCGCGGCCGCATAGCCCTCTATGTAACCGCGGTATCCTTATTCTCCCACGCAGAAGCAAAAATTATTCGCGGAACTCCGCTACATTCTATGATGCGTCAAACAATATATTGCAGGATCTCCGTCTCGTTTTCTCCGTCGGAATACACGCGCGGGATGCGCTTGTTGATCCCGCAGAGGATCTCATAGGGAATGGTATTAAGCCGGCAGGAGAGGCTGTCGACCTCGATCATATCACCGCCGTCGGCGCCGAAGATCGTCACGGTGTCGCCGACCTTCGCCTCCGGGACGCGCGTGATGTCCACCATGCACATATCCATGCAGATGCGTCCGATCTGCGGCACGCGTTTGCCGTGCAGCAGGAAGGAAATGTTGCTCGAAAAGCTGCGGGACAGACCGTCGGCATAGCCGATGCCGACCACGGCGATGCGCTCCGGATCGGCGGTCGTGTAGGTCCTGCCGTAGCTGACGGTGATGTTCGGCTCAAAATCGCGGATCTGGAAGATCGTCGAGCGAAGCTGCATGACCGGGCGGAGGTCGATCATCCCGCGCAGGTCGGCGGAGGGCAGCACGCCATAGGTCGCAATGCCCGGCCGGATCATGTCCAGCGCGTATTCGGGGTAGAGGATGCTCGCGCCGCTGTTGCAGCAATGGCGGATCTGCGGTTCGATGCCGACACCCTTGAGCGCCGTGAGCATATCCATAAAGCGTTCAAACTGCGTCCGTGTGAAATTCGCGTCCGCACCGTCGATGGAATCCGCCACCGGGAAATGCGTAAATACGCCTTCGATGAGCAGGTGCTTCATCGCGGCGACCTGCTGCAGCTCCGAGACCGTGCGCTCGCAGTTGTAGGCGAAGAAGCCGAGGCGGGACATTCCCGTGTCCAGCTTGATGTGCACGCGGATGCGCAGCGAGGTGCCCTCCAGCCGGCGGTTGAGCTGCTCGGCATAATCGAGGCTGTGGATCTCCTGCCGCAGACCCATTTTGGCAAGATCCTCCGCGTGCGTCACGGGCGTATAGCCCAAAATAAGGATCGGGCCACGGATGCCGCCTCTGCGAAGCTGCACAGCCTCTTCGATGTTCGACACCGCGAGGTATTCCGCGCCCAGCTCCGTCAGGTATCGGCTGACCGGCACCGCACCGTGCCCGTAGGCGTCTGCCTTGACCACGCCGAGGAAGCGGCAGCCGGAGGGAATTTTGGCCCGCAGCGCGTGATAATTATGGGAAAGATTGTCGAGCGAGATGTCCGCCCATGTTCTCTTTAAGTATTCCATGTTGGCCCTTTCGTCACTTGAAATGAAAATCGGTAATTGTCAGCCGGAGTATTCTTTGTTCATTATAGCACACTTCCGCATAAATTGGAACCTCATTTTTAAACCATGTATCGACCAGCAGCGTTTTTTCGTCAAAGCCTTTTTCGTAGGTCACGCGGTACAGCTCGTCTTCATAGCCCGCCGCGCTGATGTATTCCGCGCTCCAGCACAGCGCAGTCAACGCAGGAGCCGCCGCAGGCGTCACCTCGCCGTTGGCAAGCAGACCGAATTCCGCCGCCATGCCGTCGAAGGTGATCCTGCCGCCGTCTTCCGTGACGGTGGCGGTAATGCCAGCAATCGTCTCCGGCACAAGCAGCGTCAGCACAGCGCTTCCGTTGGCGGAAGCCTGACACGCAACGGTAAACGTCTGCACATACGTCCCGAAGTCTGCCTCGATCTCCGCGTTGAAGCTGCATCCGTCCGCCTGCACGAGGGCTGCGCGGAACTCAATGGCGGGCGAGACCGCGCTCTCCTCCCCACCGCAGCCGCCAAGCAATAGCATCAGGCACAGAGCCAGCGTAAAAACAGTCCGCCGCAATGATGTCACATCCTTATTTCAGTAGTCGCGGCAGCACTCCGATCATGTCCTCCGGCAGAAGGCCGTACTCGCCCAGACGGCGGGCGCAGAGATCCCCCGCCGTTCCGTGCAGCCAGGCGCCCGCTGCCGCCGCTCGGACGGGCGGCAGGCCCTGCCCGAGCAAGGAAACGATGATGCCTGCCAGCACGTCGCCGCTTCCGCCGGTCGCCATGCCGGGGTTTCCGCATTGGTTGACATAACATTCTTCATCGCCGCAGATCAGCGTCCTGTGTCCCTTCAGGAGCACGGTCGCGCCCGTGCGCTCATGCAGCGCCCAAGCCGACCCGCGCCGGTCGTCCGACGGCATTTCCCCCATCAGTCTGGCGTATTCGCCGTCATGCGGGGTCAAAATGACCGGACAAGCCGCGCCGCGCACTACATCTATATGCCCTTGCAGCACGTTTATGCCATCGGCGTCGACCACAACAGGACAGGCCGCGTGAGACAAGACAGCCTCGACCACGCGCCGGACGCCCTCGCTTCTGCCAAGCCCGCAGCCGATCAGGCAGGCATCGCAGCCACGCAGCCGTTCCAAAATCTCCGGGATCGCGTCCTCCGAGAGTATTCCCGCCTCGTCCGCGAGCGGAAAAACGACCGGTGAAAGGAGGCTTCCCGCAACGATCGGATAAACCGACTGCGCAACGCCAGCAAAGACGAGCCCGGCGCCCGTTCTTGCGGCAGCCTGCGCAGCGAGCACGGCAGCGCCGGTGTAGCCCACCGCGCCGCACAGCAGCAGCACGCGCCCGAAATCTCCCTTGTGCGCGTCTCTCGCGCGGCGCGGCAGCCACGCGTCGATCTCCGCTTTTCCGATGCTTCTCCACGCCCGAACGCTCCTGATCTTTGCCATTTTTCCTCCCGCCTTTCCTCTTTATCATATATTATAGTGAAAAACGAAAAATAGTCAAATCTTTGCTTGCATCTTTGTGCGATCTATGCTAAAATCTTATGGAAATATTGAGCGGCGATGACCGGGCTGCCGGCTGTCACAAGCGGTTACAGAGAGGGCGCGAGGCTGGAAAGCGCCTACCGCAGTCAGCTTTGGCTTTCTCCCGCGAGCTTTCGGCTGAACGCTCCGGCAAGTAGGCTTGAACGGGTAGCTCCGTTATCGGCAGGAGTGCGCCGTGTCAGCGGCGAATTGCGGGTGGTACCGCGGAAGCATGGTCTTTCGTCCCCTTTCGGGCG
>CAMEMX010000091.1 GCA_945927915.1 uncultured Clostridia bacterium | reverse complement strand
CTTCCTCCGCGCGGAGTTCTTCGTTTTCCTTCTGATCCATTCCTATCACCTCCCGATTATCATAGCATACTTTGCGGGAAATTGCATCAGTTATTTTGCTGTCTTGACTTTTTCCGTCCGGTGTGCTATATTTTCTACATTCTAAAGAAGGAGAATCAGAAATGAAACATCTGAAACCGATTTTTGCGTTCGCTGCGGCGCTTGCGCTCTTGTTCACGCTGTGCGCCTGCGGCAGCACGGAGAGCAAGGCGCCGTCCACGACGGAGAGCACGGAACCGTCCACCACGCAGAGCACTCAGCCCGCCGGGCAGGAGATCTCCCTCGGCACCGTCACCGGCAGCCGCTACGAGAACGACTCCATCGGCCTCGCCTGCGAGCCGGGCAGCGGCTGGTACATCTATTCCAAAGATGAGATCGCGCAGCTCTCCGGCCTCGTCAAGGAGAACGTGTCGGACGAGGATCTTCTGAAGCTCATGGAGAACAACGGCACCGTCATCGTTTTCTACGCCGCGAAGGACGACGGCGCGAACTCCGTCAACATCACGGTCACCAACACCGGCAACCAGCTTGAGGGCGTTGTCACCGAGGAGCAACTGCTCGACGCCACCCTCCCGCAGATCGAGCAGGCTTACCCCTCCCTTGGCTATGATGATCTGGAGATCGGCACCGATACGGTCACTTTCGCCGGCACGAGCCATCCGTGCATCGTCGTCTCCGCGACCGTCAACGGCGCGCAGCTCTATCAGCGGCAGGTCTTCCTGCTCAAAGGCACCTGCTCCGTCTGCGTGACCTCCTCGTCGTACTTCACCGACACGACCGTCGAGCAGCTTGCCCTCTTTGAGGCGCTGTCCTGAACGGAATCCCACACAAAAGCGCCGTCCCGCGATTCGTTGCGGGACGGCGCTTTTCCGTTCTCTTATACCTCAAACATCAGGTCGCCGTAGGTCGGCACGGGCCAGATCGCCTTGTCGACGATCAGTTCGAGACTGTCGATCGGCTCGCGCAGGGCGTGCATCGCCGGGACGACGGTGTCGTGGCAGAAATTGGACATCTCGCGCACGCAGTCGAGGCTGTTGCTCTGCGCAACGGCCTGCTCCAGACGGTGCAGGGCGTCGCGCGCCTCGGTCAGGAGCTTGCTCGTCCGGGTCAGCAGATCCTCCTGCACGCAGACGCTTGCCTCCGGGCAGGCGGCGCGCACCTTGCAGATGGAGTCCGCCAGACGCGCCGTATAGCGCACGACGGAGGGGATATAGTGCTTCGAGGCCATGTGCAGCATCGTGCGCGCCTCGATGAGCGTGACCTTGGCGTAGGTTTCGTACATGACCTCGCTGCGCGATTCCAGCTCCGCCTTCGTAAAGACGCCGAATCTGGTGAACAGATCGACGGCCTTCGCCGTCGTCAGGCTCGGCACGGAGGAGACCATGCTCGGCAGGTTCGGCAGACCGCGGCGGGCGGCCTCCTCGACCCATTCGGCGCTGTAGCCGTTGCCGTTGAAGATCACGCGGCTGTGGCTGCGCAGGTTCTCCGCGATGACGCGGTTGGCAGATATTTCAAGGTTGTCGCTCTGCTCCAGAATGTCCGCAGCCTCGCTGAACGCCTCGGCGACGATGGTGTTGAGGACGGTGTTGCAGTTGGCGATGCAGTCGGACGAGCCGACCATGCGGAATTCGAACTTGTTGCCCGTGAAGGCAAAGGGCGAGGTGCGGTTGCGGTCGGTGGCGTCCTTGTCGATGAGCGGGAGGGTCGACACGCCGGTGTCGAGCTGACCGCCCGCGATGCAGCCGGCAGCCGTGCCGTTTTCGACGATCTGCTCGACGACGTCCTCAAGCTGATTGCCGAGGAAGATGGAGATGATGGCAGGGGGCGCCTCGTCCGCGCCGAGGCGCAGGTCGTTGCCGGCGCAAGCCGTGGACATCCGCAGCAGGTCTGCATGGCGGTCGACCGCCTTGATGATACACGAGAGCACCAGCAGGAACTGCAGGTTGTCGTTCGGCGTCTTGCCGGGGTCGAGCAGGTTCTCGCCCGTGTCCGTGGCGATGGACCAGTTGTTGTGCTTGCCGGAGCCGTTGACGCCCGCAAACGGCTTCTCATGCAGCAGGCAGACCAGGCCGTGCTTCGTGGCGACGCGCTTCATCGTCTCCATCATGAGCTGGTTCTGGTCGACGGCGACGTTGCAGGTGCTGAAGATCGGCGCGCACTCATGCTGCGCGGGCGCGACCTCGTTGTGCTGCGTGGTGGCGGTGATGCCCATTTTCCACAGCTCGCGGTTCAGCTCCGCCATGAACGCGCCGACACGCTCACGGATCACGCCGAAATACTGATCCTCCAGTTCCTGCCCCTTGGGCGCGGGCGCACCGAAGAGCGTTCTGCCGGTATAGATGAGGTCGCGGCGCATCAGGTATTTCTCGCGGTCGACGATGAAATACTCCTGCTCCGCGCCGACCGAGGGGACGACCTTTTTCGCGGTCGTGTCGCCGAAGAGGCGCAGGATGCGCAGCGCCTGATGCGACAGTGCCTGCATGGAGCGCAGCAGCGGCGTCTTGTTGTCAAGTGCCTCGCCCGTATAGGAGACGAATACCGTAGGGATACACAGGATCGTGCCGCAGGACATCTCCTTGACAAAGGCCGGCGAGGTAATATCCCACGCGGTATAGCCGCGCGCATAGTGCGTCGCGCGCAGGCCGCCCGACGGGAAGGAGGACGCGTCCGGCTCGCCCATGATGAGCTGCTTGCCGGTCAGCTTCATAATGACCCTGCCCTGCTCGTCCGGTGAGGAGAGGAAGGAGTCGTGCTTTTCCGCCGTGATACCGGTCAGGGGCTGGAACCAGTGCGTGTAGTGGGTCGCGCCCTTTTCGACCGCCCATTCCATCATCGCCTTAGCAACGACGTCCGCAGCAGCCATCGAGATCTGACCGCCGTTTTGCTCGACGTTCACGACCTCCTGATAGACCTCGCGCGGCAGCCGCTCACGCATGACAGCCTTGGTGAATACATTTTCACCGAAAAGCTCGCTGATCTTCATATTTATCCCTCCGTTTTTGTTTTTGGTTTTACAAGTTTACAGGAATCGGAGGGAAATTGCAAGCATTTTTGAAGCCTTTTCCAGATTTCATATGCGTCACCAAAGCTCGCCTGATTTCGCCGCAAAAATTTATACAAATTAACGACAAATTTATCATTTTCTACGGCGGCACCGCATAGACCGGCGGTTTTGGTACAAACTAATCGCCGGAGGCGATGCAAATGTGGACGATGATCTGGCGCACGGTGCTGTTTCACGGCATCCTGATCGTAACGGTGCGCCTGCTCGGCAAGCGGCAGATCGGACAGATGGAGCCGTCGGAATTCGTCGTGACGATGCTTTTGGCAAACCTCGCCACCATTCCGATGGAGGAGCCCGATGTGCCCGTCACGCACGGCCTCGTCCCCATCGCCCTCGTTATCGCAGCGGAGCTGCTGATGGCGTTTGCGATGCTGCGCTCGATCCGCCTGCGGCGGCTGCTGTGCGGCAAGCCCGTGATCCTGATCGAAAACGGGCGGATCGTGGAGGAAAATCTCCGCCGCACGCACGTCAATCTCGACGAGCTGACGATGCACCTGCGCGAGCAGGAGATCTTTGACCTCACGGAGGTCAAATTTGCGATTCTGGAGACGAACGGTCAGCTCTCGACCCTGCTGTTTGCCAAGGACCGCCCAGCCTCGGCCAAAGACGCCGGCATCCGGGCAAGCGAGACGGAGCTGCCCGTTACTCTCGTGTCCGACGGCAATCTGATGCGCGAGAATCTCTCCGTTGCGAAGCGCGACGAAAAATGGGTCGAAAAGGAGCTGCAAAAGCGAAATTGCAGCCTTTCGCGGACGCTCCTGCTGACGGTCGACCGCAAAGGGAATGTCTATTTCGTGAAAAAACGCGGCAAGCGCTGATTTGTCCGATTGGGGCTTGACCGCGATGGGCGAATTCGGTATAATAAGATGAATATTCCGAATTTTTCTTTTGGAGGCGGCTATGAACACGCAGGAACTTGACCGCCGCTATCTCGCGCACACCTACAACCGTTTCCCGATGGAGCTTTCCGACGGCAGCGGCTCGCTCGTGCGCGATACGGACGGCAAAACGTACATTGATCTCGGCAGCGGCATCGCTGTGAACATCTTCGGCCTGAACGACGAGAGCTGGAAGGCGGCCGTGACCGCGCAGCTCGGCAAATTCCAGCACTGCTCAAACCTTTACTACAGCGCACCAACGGCGCAGCTTGCGCAGATGCTGTGCGAGCGCACGGGGCTGTCGCGCGTGTTTTTCTCAAACTCCGGCGCGGAGGCGAACGAATGCGCCATCAAGGCCGCGCGCAAATGGGGCGCGGAGCACAAGGGCGCGGACTTTTATCACATCGTGACATTGAAGCACAGCTTCCACGGCCGCACGCTCGGCACGTTGGCCGCGACCGGGCAGGACGTGTACCACAAGGATTATCGGCCCCTGCCGGAGGGCTTCCTCTACGCTGCGGCGGGCGACCGCGCCGGGCTGGAGCAGCTCGTCACGGCGCATAAATGCGCCGCGATCATGTTTGAGGCGGTGCAGGGCGAGGGCGGCGTCATGCCCATCGGGCAGGAATTTGCCGACGTGCTGCGCGACGTCGCGGAAAAATACGACCTGCTGCTCATCGCCGACGAGGTGCAGCTCGGCAACGGACGCAGCGGTCACCTCTACGGCTACATGGAATACGGCCTGCAGCCCGACATCGTCACGACGGCGAAGGGCTTAGGCGGCGGACTTCCCATCGGCGCGACGATGTTCGGCGCGCGTGTGGCGGAGGTCTTCCGTCCCGGCGACCACGGCTCGACCTTCGGCGGCAATCCGACCTGCTGCGCAGGTGCGGTGAACATTTTAAGCCGCATCGACGACAAGCTGCTTGCGGGTGTGCGTGAGCGTTCGGATTACCTGTTCCGCACGCTTTCGGGCAAAAAGGGCATCCAAAGCGTGACCGGCATGGGGCTGATGCTCGGCCTCGAGGTCGAAAAGCCCGCGCGGGAATTCGCGGAGCTGGCGCTGCAAAAGGGCGTGCTCGTCACGACCGCGAAGCAGAAGATTCGTCTGCTTCCGGCGCTCAACATCCCGATGGAGCTTTTGGAAACCGCCGCGCAGCGACTCATCGAATGCGCGGCTGAATAGGAGGACAACATGAATCTGAAAGGCAAACATTTCCTGACCCTGCTGGACTTCACCCCGGAGGAGATCACCGGTCTGCTCGATCTCGCCGCCGACCTCAAGGCAAAGAAAAAGGCGGGCATCGCCCACGACACCCACAAGGGTAAGTCCATCGCGCTCATCTTTGAGAAGACCTCGACCCGTACCCGCTGCTCCTTTGAGGTCGCGGCCTATGACCTCGGAATGCACGTTACATATCTCGACCCGACCGGCTCGCAGATCGGCAAGAAGGAGTCCATCGCGGACACCGCGCGCGTCCTCGGCCGCCTCTATGACGGCATCGAGTACCGCGGCTTCGGGCAGGAGATCGTCGAGGAGCTGGCAAAGCACGCCGGCGTGCCCGTCTGGAACGGTCTGACGAACGAATACCACCCGACGCAGATCCTCGCGGATATGCTGACCATCCGCGAGCATTTCGGCTCGCTCAAGGGCAGAAAGCTCGTCTTCATGGGCGACTGCCGCTACAACATGGCAAACTCCCTGATGATCGGCTGCGCCAAGCTGGGTCTGCACTTCGTCGCGTGCGGCCCGGAGGGCTATTTCCCGAACCCCGGGCTGATCGCCCGCTGTGAAAAGATCGCCGCCGAGACCGGCGCGACCCTCGCCTTTGAGACCGATCCCGTCAAGGCGACCGCCGGCGCCGACGTCATCTACACCGACGTCTGGGTCTCGATGGGCGAGCCGATGGAGGCATGGGAGGAGCGCATCCAGAAGATGCTGCCCTATCAGGTCACGCGCGCTCTGATGGAAAACGCGGGCGAAAACGCCGTCTTCATGCACTGCCTGCCCGCCTTCCACGACCTCAACACCGGCATCGGCCGCCAGATCGGCGAAAAATTCCGTCTGGACGCGCTGGAGGTCACGGACGAGGTCTTTGAGAGCAAGCAGTCCATCGTCTTTGACGAGGCCGAGAACCGGATGCACACGATCAAGGCCGTCCTCGCCGCAACGCTGTAAAAAAGCTGCAAAAAACAAACGGCACACTGCGAAAACCGCGGTGTGCCGTTTCAGCGTGTCGAAAAACGGTTTCGACACGCTGTGAGGCTGTCGAGAAAGTTCGA
>CAMEMX010000090.1 GCA_945927915.1 uncultured Clostridia bacterium | reverse complement strand
GGAAGAAGGGCAATCGCCGCAATGCCGAGGCACACCGGCATATCCAGCCCGAAGCTGTCAGCGGGCACCACCAGCGAGCCTCCGGAGATGAACGAGCAGACCGGCAGGATCATCGTGATGTCAATGATGTTCGCGCCGATGATATTGCCGACGGACATACTGCCCTGCTTCTTTACAAGGGACGTAATGGCGGTCACAAGCTCCGGCAGCGAGGTTCCAATGGCAATCAGCGTGATGGCGATGATGCGCTCCGGCACGCCCATGAGCTTGGCAAGATATTTACCGTTGTCAACGAGCAGGTTCGAGCCGATCGCAAGCGCGGCAGCGCCGAGAACGAATTTCAGGATATTGACGATCACCGTCTTTTTTGTGATCTCGGGACGTTCGCTCTTCTCACGGTTTTTCGACGCGGAATAGACGTTTTCAGCAATGAAAGCAAGGAACAGCGCGATCAGCAGCACGGAGTCCCAAATGGTCACCGCACCGTCAAGGCACACCAGCAAAAGCGCAAGAATGCTCGTGAGCATCATGCCGGCCTTTACGCCGATCTGCGCCCGCTTGATCGCCATCGGCAGGAAAATGACGGAAACACCCATGATAAGGCCCGTGTTTGCGGTTACGGAGCCGATTGCGTTGCCGATCGCGATCTCTGTGCTGCCGCCGGCGGCGGCGATCGACGAGGCAAATACCTCCGGCAGCGTCGTCGCGATCGAGACGACCGTCGCGCCGACAATGAATTTTGGAATGCCGGAAGCCTCAGCCATCCACGTCGCAGCGTCAACAAAGACGTCGCCGCCCTTGATGATCAGCCCGAGGCCAAGCAGGAACAGAAAAATTGCGGAAATCGTTTCCCAGGACATAGCACAACCTCCAAGTATATCTAATCTCTATTGTACAAAAAAACGAGACCTCGGCACACAATGCCAAAAGTCTCGTTCCTAACAACAGTAGGCGCATGACCACCGAAAAATCGGGCGGATGTTGACCATGCGATTCTAACTACTCCCTCTTAACGTTGCGATTATATCAGTTTTCGCACAGTTTGTCAAGTATAACCTTTTTTCGTGAAAATTCATCTCCGCGCTTGAAAACTCTGGATGAATTTGTTATAATACCTGTGTATATATACAAGCAGCTCGTGCGCTGGCGCGCACGGATTTTTTCTGCTTTGAAGGAGGCGTTAGTCATCAAGAACAAAAAGAAACCGCGACTGTTCCGTTATCTCGGAAGCTGCCTCGGAACCTATCGCCGCTGGACGATTGCTGCCGTCTTTTTCGGATGTGCAGAGGTCATGCTGGAGATCTTCATCCCGATCCTGATGTCCGTGATCGTTGACGGCGGCCTGTACCGTGAAGAGGATTTCATGCTGCGTTCCCTCTTCCCGGAAGCCCTCATTGCCGACCGCGACCGTTTTGTCCTCGTCGTCGGCGCGGGAATGGTGCTCACGGCCTGCATTTCAATGGCCTGCGGTCTGCTCAGTGCGCGCTGCGCTGCCATTGCAAGCCAGGGCTTCGCCAAGAACCTGCGTTCCAATCTGCTGCAAAAGATCCAGAGCTTCTCGTTTTCAAATATCGACCGTTTCTCCACGCCGAGTCTGATCACGAGAGGCACGACCGATGTCAACACCGTCCGCAACTCCATGCACCAGCTCCTGCGAACGCTCTCCCGTTCGCCCATCATGCTGATCATGGCGACGGTGATGGCGTTTTCCATCGCGCCGCGCCTTGCGCTGATCTTCCTGCTGTCGATCCCGCTTCTTGCCGGCGTCCTCGTGCTGCTGATGAAGATCGGTCAGCCGCGCTTTAAGAAGATGCTGCACAAGATGGACGCGATGAACCGCGCCGTGCAGGAAAACCTGGTCAGCAGCCGCGTTGTCAAGGCCTATGTGCGCGGCGACTACGAATCCGAGCGCTTCAGAAAGACCACGGAGGATCTCCGCCAGGCGACGCTCAGATCCTCCCGCCTGTTCACGCTGACCGGCCCGATCCAGATGGGCATCATGTGGGGCTGCACGATCCTGCTGCTCCTGTTCGGAGGCAGGGAGATCATCTTCCAAAAAACCGGCCTGCTCACGGGCGAGCTCATCAGCATGGTCTCCTACGCAACGCAGGCGGTCAACTCGTTGACGATGCTCACCTGGCTCATCATGTCCATGTCCCGCGCACAAGCCTCTCTCGTGCGCATCAACGAGGTCTTCGACGAGGAGATCGACATTGCCGACGGCCCGTGCAGCGAGCCGGTGCGCGACGGCAGCATCGACTTTGATGACGTCTGCTTCAGCTATTCCGGCTCTGCCGACAAGCTCGCCATCAAACATCTCTCCCTGCATATCCGTTCCGGCGAGACGATCGGCGTCATCGGCGGCACCGGTGAGGGCAAATCCACGCTCGTCAACCTCATTCCCCGGTTTTATGACACGCTGTCCGGCACCGTGCGCGTCGGCGGACGTGACGTGAAGGATTATACGCTGGAAACCCTGCGCGACAGCGTCTCGATGGTGCTGCAAAACGGCACGCTCTTTTCCGGCACGATCGCGGACAACCTGCGCTGGGGCAAGCCCGACGCAACGATGGAGGAAATGCGTGAGGCGTGCGCCATCGCCTGTGCCGACGAATTCATCGACCGTTTCCCCGAGGGCTACGAGACGGTGCTTGAGCAAAACGCCGCCAATCTCTCCGGCGGTCAGCGGCAGCGCCTGCGCATCGCGCGCGCTGTCATCAAACACCCGAAGATCCTCATTCTCGACGACTCCACGAGCGCCGTCGACATGGCGACGGACGAGCATATCCGCCGTGCCATGCGCACCGCGCTTCCCGGCGCGACGAAGCTCATCATCGCCCAGCGCATTGCCTCCATCATGAACTGCGACCGCATCATCGTGCTCGACGAAGGACGGCTGTCCGACTTCGGCACGCACGACGAGCTGATGCAGCGCAGCCTCATCTATCAGGAGGTCTATAACAGTCAGATGCGGGAGGAGGCGAAGGTCAATGGCTAAGGTCGAACTGCGAAACTATCGCAAAGCACAGACGCCCGTTCGGACGCTTCTGCGACTGTTCCGCTATTTCAAGCACTGCCGGCTCATTCTCATCAGCGCGGTCGCCTCCATCATCGTCTATACCGTCGCGACCATCGCATCGTCCTATCTCATGCGGCCTCTGGTCGATCTGCTGGAGAACACCGTTCTTCCGCACAGCGAAGTCTATGCCAAGTATCTTGCCCTGCTGATCGGCCTTGCGGGACTGTATCTGCTCAGCGCGGTGACGAATTACCTTCTGAACCGCCTGATGCTTGAGTGCAGCACCGTCATCATGCGCGAGCTGCGCACGGAGCTGTTCGCGAAGATGCAGCGCCTGCCCGTCAGCTATTTTGACGAGAACACGAACGGCAGCCTGATGAGCTACTTTACAAACGACATCGAGGCCACCAACGAGCTTTTGCAGCACAGCATCACGCAGATGCTCATCTCCGCGATCTCGCTTGTCGGCACGATCGCCATGATGCTCGTGCTTTCCATGAAGCTGTTTGCCATCATGGTCGTGCTTGCCGGTATCGTCACCGTGGTCGTGCGCATCACAACGCGTGTCAGCTCCCGCAGCTACCGCGCGCAGCAGAAAAACGCCGCCACGGTCAACGGCTTTATCGAGGAGATGATCTCCGGTCAGCGCGACATCAAGGTCTTTACCCATGAGGAAAAGGTCATGGAGGATTTCAGCACGATCAACGAGGCGCTCTTTACCGCCTCCACGACCGCGACGACGATCACCTCCATCGTCGGGCCGATCCTCAATAACCTTTCGCATATCTTCTATGCCATCACCTGCGCCGTGGGCGTCGTATGGCTCACCGGCGAGGGCGCAGGCGGTATCCTGATCACCTTCCTGCAGTACATCCGCAATTTTGCTACACGCGTCAGCCAGATCTCTGAGCAGTTCAATTCCATCATGCTCGCCCTTGCCGGCGCGGAACGCATTTTCTCTGTGCTCGACCTGCCGAACGAGACGGACGAGGGCACCGTGACGCTTGAGCGCCGGGGCGACGAATATGACTGGGTCCCGCAGGACGGCGTGCCTGTGCCTCTGCGCGGCGACGTCCGTTTCCATGACGTCGATTTTTCCTATGTGGAAGGAAAGCCGGTGCTGCAAGGTCTCTCGCTGTACGCAAAACCCGGTCAGAAGATCGCCTTCGTCGGCTCGACCGGCGCAGGCAAAACCACGATCACCAACCTCATCAACCGCTTTTATGACATCCAGGGCGGGCAGATCACCTATGACGGCATTGACGTCCGCAGCATCAAAAAAGACGACCTGCGCCGCTCGCTCGGCATCGTTTTGCAGGACACGCACCTGTTCACCGGCACGGTGATGGAAAACATCCGCTACGGACGGCTGGAGGCATCGGATGAGGACTGCATCCGCGCGGCAAAGATCGCCAACGCGCATTACTTCATCTCGCATCTGCCGCAGGGCTATGACACCGTACTCTATTCCGACGGCGCAAACCTCTCGCAGGGTCAGCGCCAGCTTCTCGCCATCGCCCGCGCTGCCGTCTCGGAAGCGCCGGTGCTCATCCTTGACGAAGCGACAAGCTCCGTCGACACCCGCACAGAAAAGCTCATTGAGCGCGGTCTCGACGGTCTGATGCGCGGACGGACAGTCTTCGTGATCGCCCACCGCCTGTCCACCGTCCGCAACGCCGACGCGATTCTGGTGCTGGAAAAGGGCAAGGTCATCGAACGCGGCAGCCACGACGATCTGCTCGCACTCAAGGGCAAATACTACCAGCTATACACCAACATGACCGAGCTGGCATAAACAACACACCCCAGGGAGAAATCCCTGGGGTGTATTATTACTTTACAAGGCGGTTGAGCCATTCGATATAGGAATCGGAGCTGAGCATCATCGGATAATTTAGGACGATGCAATCATTCACGCCCTGCTCCTTGGCAAAGGCGGCAAGATCGAGGCTCGGCTTGCCGTCGCGGTTGAATTCGCGCGGGTCGACGACGATGATCTTGCTGTAATGGCTCGTCAGCCACGGGGCAAAGGCGTTGCCGTAGGATTCCTTCAGGAGCAGGCACACCGGGCCGTCTGTCACATCCGTGCGGATGATCGTGACCGGATGGTCGCCGCCGAGGAAGCACAGATACTTATTTGAGACATCATCTCCGACATAGCTGATGACGCCGATGACGTATTCCTCGCTGAGCGTCGCGTCTGTATAATAGCGCGCCTTCGCCTCAACAAACGGCTCATAGTAGGTCAGCGTATCCGGGTCGTTGCGCAGGATCTCCGCCTGCGGGTAGTCAGAGAGGAAATTATACATCGAGCCGACGAAGTTCGTGTATTCGCCCTGTTCAAATTTGCTCAGCGGCTCCGCCTTGAACCCGGCCGCTTCGCAGAAGGCGGTGTAGGCGTAATACGCGCCAAGCTGCGTCCAATGATGATCCGTGCGGAAGTAGATATATTCGTCGATGTGCGCCGCGAGCTTGGAATATGCGTCGACCGTGCGGACGTTGCTTCCCATCTTGCTGTAGACATAGTCGATCATATTGATCTGCGAGGAATCGCCGGTGTGATAGTCCTCGGTCGTATAGAACTCCGCGCCGTTGGGAACGGCGATGCTGAACGTGCGCACGGAGCTGCCGAGGGCGTCCGCAATGCCCGTAACGGCGCCGGAATAGTTATCCATCGAGCTATAGTCCGCATAGGGCACCTCGACCGCGCGGTTGCCGATCAGAAGCGCAACGCCGAGATTCTCTACCACCGCGCCTTCGTCAACCATAGAGCTTGGCTGCGTCGGCTCTGTTGAAGACGAAGCGGTCTCCCCGTCCGTTGAGGACGGTACAGAGCTGGGTTCGGTGTCCTGCGGCTTGGACGGCTGCGGCTTTTCCAGAGACGCGCCGTGATCCGCCGCGTTTCCGTTCGCGTCAATGATGAGCGAAACGTCGTTCTCGCCGGACAGGCCGCTGAATTTATAGAAGCCGTTGAGCCATGTGTTCGTGCTTTTCAGGCTCTCGGACTGCGGGAAGGTCTGGGCATAATAAGCGCGGCGTTCGGCAAAATAGCTGCCGTCCAGCAGGCCGGAAAACGTCAGCTTCGGCTTTTCCGCCTCCCCGCCGGAGGAAAACAGCGAGGTGATGCCGATCACCAGCAGAAGCGCGACAAAAACGGTACTGAGCAGGGTATAGACTTTTTTCATGCTTTCACCTCCGGATCAGAAGGACGCATAAAGCGAGGGCTTACTGCTCGCGCCGAGGAGCGACGCGGTGCAAAGATACAGCAGCAGCGCCGCAAAGAGCAGCAGGCTGACGGC
>CAMEMX010000089.1 GCA_945927915.1 uncultured Clostridia bacterium | reverse complement strand
TACAGAGGTACGGTAAGGCGAGCGTTGCGCAGTAAGTAAGAATCAAAGTATTTAATATTTTCCTTGTATTTTCAGGAAAGAATTTGGAAAGAATCAAATGCTCAATCCACACCGTCAAGGATCAAATATCTAAAAGTTTGTCTGATTCTTACGGTTTCGGACTTTATTGACTGTCTAAGTCCGATTTATGGGACAGTTGTTATGGTATATTGCAGGCAGAAACGACGAAAGGAAGTCAGAGTATGCGCTGGAATATCGAATCGGTCAGAGGTCATTATGAGGTCTACGCCGCGGACGGCAGCTTTCTGTTCTCCGCAGACACCAGGGCGGAGGCTATGGAGGAGCTGAGACAGTGGGAGAACGAACCTATCGCCTGACGCTTGCCTATGACGGCACGCGCTACCGCGGCTGGCAGCGTCTGCCCAACGGCGCGCCGACCGTGCAGGCCAGCGTGGAGCGCGCCCTGTCCGAGCTGTTCGGGCGGGAAATCCTCGTCAGCGGCAGCGGACGCACGGACGCCGGCGTCCACGCCGAGATGCAGGTCGTCTCGTTCACCGCGCCGGAGCGTCCGGCGGAGGCGGCGCTTGCGCAGCTTCGCAGGCGCTTGCCGGAGGACATCGGCGCGCTTTCGCTGGAATACGCGGCGCAGCGCTTTCACGCCCGCCTGTGCGCGACGGAAAAAACCTACGTCTACCGCGTCTGGAACAGCGACGCGCCCGACGTCTTCGAGCGGCGCTATCGTGTGCAGCTGCCGCAGAAGCTCGACCTTGCCGCCATGCGCGAGGCCGCCGCGTTGATGACGGGCACGCACGATTTTCTCGCCTTCTGCGCGAATAAGCAGTTCAAAAAGTCCTCCGTCCGCACGCTGCGGCGGCTGGACATCGAAACGGACGGCGCAGAGGTGCGCTTTGTGCTGACGGCGGACGGCTTTTTGTACCACATGGTGCGCATTCTGGTCGGGACGCTTTTGGAGATCGGCATGGGCAGGCGGGCAGTCGCGTCCGTGCCGGAGATTTTCGCCTCCCGCCGCCGCGAAACGGCGGGGGAGACCGCGCCGGCAAAGGGACTTTGCCTGAAGGAGGTGCGCTACGATTGAACATTCAGATTTTCGGAAAGAGCAAATGCTTCGACACGAAAAAAGCGGAGCGTTATTTTAAGGAGCGGCGCATCAAGGTGCAGAACATCGACCTTTTGCGCTACGGGATGTCCAACGGCGAGTTTGAGAGCGTCCTGCGCGCCGTCGGCGGCGTGGACAGGCTGATCGACTGGGACAAAAAATCGCCGGAGATCGACCTGATGCGCTATATGGACGACCGCGTCGCCAAGGAGGACAAGCTCTTTGACCACCCGGAGCTGATGAAGACGCCGGTCGTCCGCAACGGGAAGAAGGCGACCGCCGGCTACTGCCCCGAGGTCTGGAAGAAATGGGAGGAAGAAGGATGAAACGCATTTATATTGCCTGTCTGGCAAAAAATATTCTCTTTGCTGCCGCGTGCATCATGGCGGTCGTGTCGGTCATGGTCAAGTCTGTCCCCGTGGCGACCGGGCTGCTCTACGCTACGGCGGGCGCCTTCGTCCTCGGCGTCATCGTCAGCGTCTGCTTCTTCCGCTGCCCGTACTGCGACCGCGCGCTGCCCAAGGCCGCGCGGACGCCCGACGTCTGCCCGCATTGCGGCGAAAAGCTCCGCTGATGGAGCGGCGCATCACGATCCCGCCGAAGACGCGCGAGCTGCTTTCGCGCCTTTCCTCGGCGGGTTTTGCTGCCTATGCGGTTGGCGGCTGCGTGCGCGACAGCCTGCTCGGTCAGACGCCGCAGGACTGGGACATCTGCACGAGCGCAAGGCCGGAGGAGATCCTCGTCTGCTTCCAGGCGGAGCGGACGATCCTGACGGGCGTGCGCTACGGCACGGTCACGGTGCTGCTGGACGGCGAGGCGTTCGAGGTCACGACCTTCCGCACGGATCTCGGCTATTCCGACAGCCGCCACCCGGACGGCGTGCGCTTCCTTGACACGCTGCGCGGCGACCTCGCGCGGCGGGATTTTACCGTCAACGCGATGGCAGCGGACGCAGAAGGACGCGTGACGGACTGCTTCGGCGGCGTGGAGGATCTGAAAAACGGACGCATCCGCTGCGTCGGGGTGCCGGAGGAGCGCTTTTCGGAGGACGCGCTGCGCATTTTGCGGGCGCTGCGGTTTGCTGCGCGGCTCGGCTTCGCCGTCGAGGACGGCACCGCAGCGGCGATCCACGCGCTGAGATCCCGCCTGACGGCAGTCGCGCCGGAGCGCCTGCGCAAGGAGCTCTGCGGCCTCGTCTGCGGCGCGCACGCGGCGGAGGTCATGGAGCGGTTTTCCGACGCGCTGTGCGTCGTCCTGCCGGAGCTTGCGCCATGTATCGGCTTCGCGCAGTATAACCCGCACCATGCCTACGACGTCTGGCGGCACACGCTCTGCGCCCTCAAAAACGTGCCCCCGCAGGAGCCGCTGCGCCTCGCCGCCCTCCTGCATGACATCGGCAAGCCGTCGACATTTTTCTTCGACAAGAATCTGGTCGGGCATTTTTACGGTCATGCGACCGTCGGCGCGGCCATGAGCGAAGCGCTCCTGCGCCGGCTGCACTATGACGGCGCGACCGTAAAAACGGTCACGACCCTTGTGCGCGAGCACGGCCTCGCGCTGGAGGACACGGACGAGCGGCGGATGCGCCGCCTGCTTGCGCGCTTCGGGGAGCAGACCGTGCGGCAGCTTTTGGCGTTGCGCCGTGCCGACCGCCTCGGCAAGGGCCGGGACGACGGCGCGCAGATCGAGGCGCAGACGCAGCGCCTGACCGCCCTGCTGGAGCGCACGCTCGCGGAGGAGCAATGCCTGTCGCTGAAAACGCTGGCGCTGAACGGCGACGATCTGCTTGCCATGGGCGTGCCGCGCGGGAAGCGGATCGGCAAGCTCTTAAAGTGCCTGCTGTCCGCGGTGGTGGACGGCGAGACCCCGAACGAGCGCACCGCTCTTGTCAGTTTTGCACAAAATCTGTTGTCTGCCGAGGAATGGGATTGACAAATCATACGAAACCATGTACAATAAATATTCAAGGACTTGAATGAGGAGGAGTATCATGGGCAGCTTTGTCATCCGCGGCAACCTCTGCTACTGCAAGGACTGCAACAGCATCAGTATCAAGCCGCACGCCTACCTTGTCTGCAGGGACGGTGTCTGCGCAGGCATTTTCGATACCCTGCCGGAGCAATACGCGGCGCTCCCGCTGACGGATTTCGGGGACCGGCTCGTCCTGCCGGGCATGACGGATCTGCATCTGCACGCCCCGCAGTTTTCCTTCCGCGGGCTTGGCATGGATATGGAGCTGCTCGACTGGCTCAACGCCTATACCTTCCCGGAGGAGGCAAAATATGCCGGGCTCGACTATGCCGACCGCGCCTACAGCCAGTTCGTGTCCCATCTGCGCCGCAGCGTGACGACCCGCGCCGTCTGCTTTGCCACCGTCCACGCGCCCGCGACCGAGCTTCTGATGGAGAAAATGGAGCAAAGCGGACTGGTCAGTTACGTCGGCAAGGTGAATATGGACAGAAACGCGCCGGACTATCTGTGCGAGGCGAGTGCCGAGGCATCGCTTGACGCGACGGAGGCGTGGATCTGCGCAACAAAGGAACGCTTTTCGCGCACGAAGCCGATCCTGACGCCGCGCTTCATCCCTTCGTGTACAGACGGGCTTCTGCGCGGCCTGCGCAAGCTGGCGGAGAAATACGACCTGCCCGTGCAGAGCCACCTGTCCGAAAATTTCGGGGAGATCGCGTGGGTCGGGGAGCTTTGCCCGGACGCGAGGTTCTACGGCGACGCGTACGACCGTGTCGGCCTGTTCGGCGGCGACCATCCGTGCGTCATGGCGCACTGCGTCCACTCGTCGGACGAGGAGCTGGAGCTGATGCGGAAAAACGGCGTGTATATCGCGCACTCGCCGCTGTCGAACACCAACCTCGCCTCCGGCGTCGCGCCGGTGAGCAGATATCTGGAAGGCGGCCTCCGCGTCGCCCTTGCCTCGGACGTTGCGGGCGGTGAGACGGAGAATCTGCTGCGCGTGATGGCGGGCGCGATCCGCGCCTCCAAGCTGCGCTGGCGCCTGCTGGATCAGCAGGTGAAGCCGCTGACGGTCGATCAGGCGTTTTACATGGCGACGCTCGGCGGCGGCAGCTTCTTCGGCAAGGTCGGCAGCTTTGAAGACGGCTACGAGTTTGACGCCGTCGTGCTCGACGACACCACCCTGGAGCATCCGCAGGAGCTGAGCCTCCGCGCCCGGCTGGAGCGCTGCATCTATCTGGCGGACGAGCGCCACATCGCGGCGAAATTCGTCGCCGGTACGCGCCTGTTCTGATGAAGTACATACATTTTGCGGACGGCAGATGCCGTCCGCAAAATTTTTTGGAAAAAAGTGCTTGACAAATGCTGCATGATGTATTAGTATGTTAATACACTAATACAGAGGAGGTGTAGATCTTGCCGTGGGAATTGCAAAATGACAGACAGATCTGGCTCCAGCTTGCGGAGGTTCTGACGCGGCGCATCGTATCGGGCGAGTACCCGGTGGGCATCCGCATCCCGTCCGTGCGTGACCTTGCGGCGGAGGCGGGCGTCAATCCGAACACCATGCAGCGTGCATTGGTCTATATGGAGGAAAAGGGGCTGGTCTCCGCGCAGCGCAACACGGGCCGCTTCGTCACGCAGGACGAGGCGCTGATCGCGCAGACGCGTGACCGTCTGGCGCAGGAGGAGCTTGATGTCTTCTGCGAGAAAATGCGGCAGCTCGGCTTCAACGCACAGGAGGTCGCGCAACTGCTGAAAACAAAGGGGGAATCCACATGAATGAATTAGTCGTTTGCAGCGGCGTCACCAAGATGTATGACGCCGTCAAAGCGCTGGACGGCGTCGAGCTCAGCTTGCCGTCCGGGCGCATCATCGGTCTGCTCGGCCCGAACGGTTCGGGCAAGACGACGCTGATCAAGATCCTGACCGGTCTGCTCTGCCCGTCGGCAGGCACGGTGCTCATCGACGGCAAGCCGGTCGGCCCGCAGACAAAGGCGGTCGTCAGCTATCTGCCGGACAGGATGTACTACGCCGGCTGGATGAAAACGCGCGACCTGATCGACCTGTTTGCGGACTTTTACGCCGACTTCCGCGCAGAGCGCGCCGAGGCGATGTGCCAGGCGCTGGGCATCGGTCTGAACGTCAAGGTCAAGACCATGTCCAAGGGCACGAAGGAAAAGCTGCAGCTCATTTTGGTGATGAGCCGCGAGGCCAAGCTCTATCTGCTTGACGAGCCGATCGCGGGCGTCGATCCCGCCGCGCGCGAGTTCATCCTGCGCACGATCCTGACGAATTACTCGCCGGAGAGCACGGTGATGATCTCCACGCACCTGATCGCGGACGTCGAGCCGGTGCTCGATGAGGTCGTCTTCCTGAAAGAAGGCCGCGTCGTCCGCCATGACAGCGTCGATCACATCCGCGAGACCGAGGGCAAATCCGTCGACGCGGTGTTCCGCGAGATCTTCCGGGCTGTCCCGATGGGAGGTGTATGGCCGTGCTGAGAAAGCTGCTGAAATATGACCTGCGCGCCAATATGAAGATCTATCTCTTCATCTGGCCCGCCGTGATCCTCTTTGCCATCATCGAGCGCATTGCCATCTCCGTCGATCTGGACGGGAAGCTCGGCACCGTGCTGGTCAGCACGACCACGACGCTGTTCGTGCTGGGCGTGATCGCGGCGTGCGTCTTCGCGCTGATCGTTTCGGTCGTCCGCTTCTATTCGGGACTGCTGCGCGACGAGGGCTATCTGATGTTCACCCTGCCTGTCAAGCCGTGGCAGCTCGTGCTGTCCAAATTTCTCACCGCGCTTTTGACCTGCACGGTCACGATCATCGTCTGCGGACTTTCGTCGTGGTATCTGTTTGACGGAATTGACGGTTTCTATTTGCTTGCGAAAACGATCCTGAACTACATGAGGCCGAGCGAGAATCTGATGCTGCTGCTCGTCATGCTGATCGTTTTTGCCTCGCTTTGCGAAGGACTGCTGCAGATCTACCTCTCCTGCGCGATCGGTCATCTCTTCAAAAAGCACCGCGTTTTCTGGTCGGTGGTGATCTATTTCGGCATCTCGGTGCTCATCGAGATCGTCTCGGTCACCGCGCTGGTCGGACTGAACCTGTGGAATATTTTCGCTGAGGTCACACTGAGCGCAACGGCGCGGATAAACCTGGTGCTTGCCGCGGTGCTTGCCGTGCAGCTCGCGCTGTGTACGCTCTATTACTTCCTGACCGAGCGCATCCTGCGCAA
>CAMEMX010000088.1 GCA_945927915.1 uncultured Clostridia bacterium | reverse complement strand
CAGCGGCTCATTTCGCTTCCACAGCTCATAGGCGGTGTCGCAATGCCCGTCAAAAAGGCGTATCACGAAAATGCATCCTCCAAATGATAGATTGCAGGGCGTTTTGTTGCTGTCCCCTGCGGCGCGTAGATCTCGATGACGTCAAAACGGGGCTGTTTTGCGGCGCTTTCATGCTGCGCCAGATACAAAAGAGCCGTTTGCTTCAGCCGTTCCTGCTTCTTGCGGTCTACAAACTCTCTTGCCTCGGCAAAGTCGGCGCTTTTCCGGAGCTTCACCTCGACAAAAACAAGAAACTCCCGGTCCTCTGCGATCAGGTCGATCTCTCCGAGGCGGCAGCGGTAGTTCGCGGCAACGACGGTGTAGCGCTTCTTGCGCAGATACTCCGCCGCGACGCTCTCGCCCCAATGCCCAAGCAGATCATTCGCCATAGAGCTTTTTCAGGAAGGTGCGGCGGTGGATCGGGCAGGGGCCGTATTCGCGCAGGGCGGCATAGTGCGCCTGCGTGCCGTAGCCCTTGTGCAGCGCAAAGCCGTACTGCGGATAGACCGCGTCCTGTTCCTCCATAAAGCGGTCACGCGTGACCTTTGCAAGGATCGAGGCCGCCGCGATGTTTGCGCTCAGGCTGTCGCCCTTGACGATCGTCCGCACGGGAATGCTGCCGAAATCCGGCTCGCGGTTGCCATCGACGAGGGCAAGTGCCGGCCGCAGCCTGAGCTGCTCGACGGCGCGGCGCATGGCAAGAAACGTTGCCTGCAGGATGTTGATCCTGTCGATCTCCTGCTCGCTTGCAAACGCAATACCGTAGGCAAGCGCCTGCTCCGTGATAACGTCATACAATGCGCGGCGGCGTTTGTCCGTCAGCTTTTTGGAATCGTTCAGTCCTTCGATATCAAGATCGGGCGGCAGGATGACCGCCGCGGCGCAGACCGGGCCTGCCAGCGGGCCGCGTCCGGCTTCATCGACGCCGCAGACGAAGGAAAAGCCGTCGTCATAGGCGATATGTTCAAATTTCCATAGCTCGTTCATATGTGTTCCTCAGTCCGGCGTAAAGCTCAGGCGCTGGCGCAGCCCGTCGACCGTGAGGTCATAGATCACGGTGCCGTCCGGCTTCACGTCTTTTTCCAAAGTATAGTCCTTCCCCGTGCAGAACGACCGTGCGACCGCGTCGGTATCGTCCGTCTCGATCTGACGGACGAAGACGTCGCGCATCTGGTTGTTGCTGCAAAGGTTGAAGATCTCGCGGATCATTTCATAGGTCATAAGGCGCCTCCAAACTGAATTTTCCGATCTTGCAGCTTCGGAATTCCTCCAAAAGCACGCGTGCCATACGTTCGGTGTCGATCTCCCCGCGTGCAAGCAGGAAGCCGCGGCGACGTCCCGCCTCGCAAAGCAGATCATAGCCGCCTGCACCCTCCTGCGCTTCGAGCTTGTAGCGTTCGCGCAGGGCGTCGGGATACCGCGCCCAGAGCATTTCGATCAAATGGCAGGCCAGCGTCTCAACGTCAAGAATGTCATCCTTGACCGCGCCGGTGTAGGCCAGCCGTCTGCCGGTCTCCTCGTCGTCAAACTTCGGCCAGAGGATGCCCGGCGTGTCGAGCAGGAGCAGCCCCCGGTCTACGGTGACCCATTGCTTGCCGCGCGTGACGCCGGGACGGTTTTCCGCCTTGGCGCCCTTGCGTCCGGCGATCTGGTTGATGAAGGTCGATTTGCCGACGTTCGGGATGCCGACGATCATCAGCTTGAGCGGTTTATTGACGAAGCCGCGCTCCTGATAGCGCTGCAGCTTTTCGGCCAGCAGCTCACGCACGGCGGGGACAAAACGGTCGATCCCCTTGCGGCTTTTGCAGTCGGTCCTGACGACGGCGAAGCCCTTTTGCCGGAAATAGTCGTACCACGCATTTGTGGTATTCGGGTCGGCAAGATCAATGCGGTTGAGGATCATCATGCGCGGCTTGCTGCCGCAGAGCACGTCGATGTCCGGGTTGCGGCTCGACAGCGGAATGCGGGCGTCGACCAGCTCGCAAACGGCGTCGACCAGCCGGATGTCCTCCTCCATCTGCCGCCGGGTTTTGGTCATGTGGCCCGGATACCACTGAATATTCATTTTCTCGTCCATCAATCCACCGCTCCGATCCTTCCGAAATCACGGCCACCGCTGGCCTTGTCCGCGCCGGGGAAGACGATGAACAGCACCTTGCCGAGCACCTGGTCGAGGCGGATCTGACCGATGCTTGCCACGCGGCTGTCGGACGAGTGGTTGCGGTTGTCGCCCATGACGAAAATGCAGCCCTCCTCAACAACGCCGAAATACGGCGTGTTCATCATCGCGCCGTTGATATACGGCTCGTCAAGCACCTTGCCGTCCACATAGACGCGGGTCGCACCGTCCGCGTCGGCGCATATTTCGACGGTCTGCCCCTCGGTGGCGATGACGCGCTTGACGATCGGCTCTCCGTTTTCAAACGAGAGCTTCCGCGCGACGATGATGTCGCCGTATTCCAGATCGCCCATCAGGACGTTGCTCTGCAGCGCGAGATAGTCCCCGTGGTGCAGCGTCGGAAACATCGAATCGCCGTTGACGCCGACCAGACGCACGCAGAACACAAAAATCAACGTGATCGCCGCGAGAATATAGACCAGATCGTGCAGCAAAGAGTAAATATCATAAAGAGCGCCCTGCTTTTCCTTCGGGGCCTCGTTTTCTTTTTTCATTGTCTTTCTTCCCTTCCGCCCTGCAAACAGGCTATGCTATCCCTTCTAATGGATTATACACCAAATGCAAGCCGAAATAAAGACAAAATTATAAAAATCGTCCGATTCCTTTTCGGAACCGGACGATGAAGATCAAAGCGATTTGAGTCTTGCTTCGCTCTCGGTGAGCTGCTGGAGCAGCGCCTCGAATTTTTCCGCCTTTTCGCGTTCGGCGGCGACGACCGCCTCCGGCGCCTTGGCGACGAAGCCCTCGTTATTCAGCTTGCCGCGGATGGAGTTGAGCATTTTTTCAGCCTTTTCCTTCTCCTTCACAATGCGGGCAAGCTCTTTTTCCACGTCGACAAGCTGGCTCATGGGCATATAGAGCGCCGCGTCGTGCGTGACGCAGGACGCCATGGATTCGTGACCATCCGGCTCGGCGGCGCAGATCTTCACCTCGTCGGCATAGGCAAGACGCGTGATGAAGCCCTCGCCGCCGGCGAACACCTCCGGCTTCTGCGTGACGATATAGAGCGTGCATTTCTTCGACGGCGGGACATTCATCTCCGCGCGGCGGTTACGGACGGCGCGGATGGCGTTCATGATGCTCTCCATCGCGTTTTCCTCGGCCTTGAAGGACAGGTCTTCGCGGAAGCGCGGCCACGCGGCGACGATCAGCGCATCACCCTCGTGCGGGATAGCCTGCCAGATCTCCTCAGTGATGAAGGGCATGAACGGGTGCATCAGGCGCAGGATCTGGTCGAGCACGTACAGAAGCACCTGCTGCGCGACGAGCTTGCTCTCCTCGTCCTCACCGTAAAGGCGGGACTTGGTCAGCTCAATATACCAGTCGCAGTAGCTGTCCCAGATGAAGTCATAGACCTTCTGCACGGCGATGCCCAGCTCATACTTGTCCAGATTCTCCGTCACATCTGCGATCAGGGTGTTGAGCTTTGAGAGGATCCACTTGTCCGCGGTTTCCAGCTTAGTAAGCGCGGGCAGCTCATTTTTTTCGATCGAGAGGTTCATCATCACATAGCGGCTCGCATTCCAGAGCTTGTTGGCGAAGTTGCGCATCGCCTCGCAGCGCTCGACATAGAAACGCATATCATTGCCGGGGGAGTTGGCGGTGATCATGTTCATACGCAGAGCGTCGGAGCCGAAGCGGTCGATCATCTCCAGCGGGTCGATGCCGTTGCCGAGCGACTTGGACATCTTCCGACCCTTATCGTCGCGCACCAGGCCGTGAATGAGGACGGTGTGGAAGGGCGGCTTGCCCGTCTGCTTGCAGGCCGAGAAGATCATTCTGGCGACCCAGAAGAAGATGATGTCATAGCCGGTGACGAGCACGTCCGTCGGATAGAAGTATTTGAAGTCCTCGGCGTCCGTGTTCGGCCAGCCGAGCGTCTCGAACGGCCACAGGGCAGACGAGAACCAGGTGTCGAGCACGTCCTCGTCGCGGGTGATATTCTTGCTGCCGCATTTTTCGCAGCAGGCCGCGTCCTCGCGGGAGACCGTCACATGGCCGCAGTCGGCGCAGTACCACGCGGGGATCTGATGGCCCCACCAGAGCTGGCGGGAAATGCACCAGTCGCGGACGTTCTCCATCCAGTTGGTATAGATCTTCGTGAAGCGCTCCGGAACGAATTTCGTCTCGCCTTCGTTGACGACGCGAAGCGCTTCCTCGGCCAGCGGCTTCATCTTGACGAACCACTGCGCCGAGATGATCGGCTCAACGTCGCGGTGGCAGCGGTAGCAGGTACCGACATTGTGGCTGTACGGCTCGACCTTGACCAGATAGCCCTGCTCCTCCAGATCGGCGACGATCTGCTTTCTCGCCTCATAGCGGTCAAGGCCCTGGTATTTGCCGCCGAACTCGTTGACGACGCCCTTGTCGTCGAGCACGCGGATGACCTCCAGATTGTGGCGCAGGCCGACCTCGAAGTCGTTCGGGTCGTGCGCCGGGGTCATCTTGACGCAGCCGGTGCCGAAATCCATCTCGGCGTAGTCGTCCGCGACGACAGGGATCTCCTTGTTGACCAGCGGCAAAATGACCTTTTTGCCGACGATGTCCTTATAGCGTTCGTCGTTCGGGTTGACGCAGACGCCGCTGTCGCCGAGCATCGTCTCCGGGCGGGTCGTTGCGACGATGACCTCGCCGCTGCCGTCGGCGAGCGGATAGCGGATGTGCCACAGACTGCCAGGCTTGTCGACATATTCGACCTCCGCGTCGGACAGCGCGGTCACGCAATGCGGGCACCAGTTGATGATGCGGCTGCCCTTATAGATGAGCCCCTGCTCATAGAGGCTGACGAAGACCTCCCGGACGGCGCTCGAGCAGCCCTCGTCCATCGTGAAGCGGGCGCGATCCCAGTCGCACGAGGCGCCGAGCTTCTTCTGCTGCTCGACGATGCGGTTGCCGTACTGCTTTTTCCAGTCCCAAACGCGCTCCAGGAACTTCTCTCTGCCGAGATCGTAGCGCGTCAGACCTTCTTTGCGCAGCTCTTCCTCCACGCGGATCTGCGTGGCGATGCCGGCGTGATCGACGCCGGGAAGCCACAGCGCAGAATAGCCCTGCATCCGCTTGAAGCGGATCAGGACGTCCTGCATGGCGGCGTCCATCGCATGACCCATGTGGAGCTGGCCTGTAACGTTGGGAGGCGGCATCACAATGGTGAAGGGCTTCTTTTCGGGGTCGCGCTCGGCGTGGAAATAGCCGTTTTCCGACCAAAAGCGATACAGACGATCCTCGACGTCCTTCGGATCGTATGTCTTTGGTAGTTCTCTTGCCATATTGTTTCTCCTTTTCGGTGTAATTGCATAAAAAACGCCCTGAACATAACGTTCAGGGCGAAAATATCCGCGGTACCACCTGAATTCCCGCAAAAGCGGGCGCTCAAATCTCTGTAACGGGAGAACCCGTGCGAGCCTACAGCACTTTCGGCCCGCCCACTCGGAAGCGACCTTCATCCATCCTCCGCAGGGACTTGCACCAAACGTCCCCTCTCTGTCAGCGGCGGGAGGAACTACTCCTCTTCGTCACGGTGTTTTTCGATCTTCATCATAGTAGCGAATCAGGCGCGAATTGTCAAGCGTTTTTGGGCAAAAACTCGCACATTCTCGCAGAAAGCGCGTCCAGCAGGGCGATCGCCTGCGCCTTATCGCGGTCGACGGCGGTCAGATAGAGCTTGACCTTCGGCTCCGTGCCGGACGGGCGGACGATGACGCTGCCCTTGTCGCCCAGCGAAAGCGTGACAACGTTCGACTTCGGAAGAAGGACAGGAGCTTCTGTTCCGTTTACGAGATCGCGGCAGATGCGCGTCTGATAATCCGTCACCTCGATGACGGGCACACCGCAAAGCTCCGTCGGTACGTTCGCACGGAAGTCCGCCATGAACTTTGCCGAAAGCTCCATCGCATTCGGGCCCTTCAGCTCAAAGCTGATGACCTTCGCCTCGTGATAACCCAGCTCGGCGTACAGCTCGTCCATCTTTTCCGCCAGATTCCTGCCCTCGCGCTTGAGCTTCGCGGCAAGATCGCACGTCAGCATGGAGGCGACAACGGCGTCCTTGTCGCGGGCATAGGTGCCCTTGAGGTAGCCGCAGCTCTCCTCGAAGCCGAAGACAAAGCGGTTTTCCTCACCCTTTTCCTCCAGCGCGAGGATCTCGCC
>CAMEMX010000087.1 GCA_945927915.1 uncultured Clostridia bacterium | reverse complement strand
GGGTCGTGGCAATCTCTGTTTTGACTAAGGGCTAAGGGCTAAGAGTGAAGGACTGTGGTGTGCGCTTCGCGCACGGATTTTGAATTGCGGCACGCCGAGGTCGGCGTGCCCTACAAAACGTCTATCGCAACCGCTCCGTAGGGGACGCCGTCCCCGGCGTCCCGCGTGCAGGAACTACTGTTTTGGCTAAGGGCTAAGGACTAAGAGTGAATGACTGTGGTGTTCGCTGCCGCGAACGGATTTTGAATTTGGATTGCCACGTCGCCTGCGCAGAGGTTTCCGACGAAGGAGCCTTACGGATGCGGCGTACCCCTTGCGGGTGTTCGCTCCTCGCAATGACAGGAACGGCGACCCCGATTGTCATTGCGAAGCCAGTGCGCACACTGGCTGTGGCAATCTCAGAGCTACCGAATTTGTACAATTTTTTCGTCTGTACCGTCTGCCGCTTCGCGGACGGATGGGGCATGCCCCATCCCTACAACTGTCTATCGAAAGTTTTCTGTAGGGCGGAGGCATGCCTCCGCCGGTGCAGGAACTACCAAATTTGTCATTGCGAGACCCCGCGGGGTAAACGCTACGGGCGCAGCTCCCGCACCGAATCGCGCACCACGAGGCTGGGCGTCAGATTCATCGACACCGCCATGGAGCTTCCGCCGTCATTGGCGAGCATATCGAGCATCATCAGCGCCGCGAGCCGTCCGGTCTCCGCCGCGGGGCAGTGGATCGTCGTGAGCGCGGGCAGGAACGCCGAGGCCAGCGGAATGTCGTCAAAGCCCATGACGGACACGTCCTCCGGCACGCGCGTGCCGTTTTTCAGGAGGGTCCGGATGACGCCGATGGCGACCATGTCGTTATTGCACACGATCGCGGTGGCGCGGCAGCCCTCGCGCAAAAACCGCGCGGCGATGTCGCGCCCGGCCTGCAGCTCCGGGTCCTCGGACAGGCCCGCGATGTCCGTTTCGCCCTCAAAGACCAGCGAGGTGTCATACGGCAGGCCGTTCATCAGGTGCGCGTCGCGGTAGCCCTTGTGCATCTCCAGACGCGTCCAGCGCGTCATGGGCATGGTGGCAAAGGCGATGCGCCGGTGTCCCTGCGAGATCAGGTACTCCACCGCCATGCGCGCACCCGCGCGGGAATCGAAATGGATGCCGGGGCTTTCCACCCCGTCGGGGAGCTGGTCGAGCAGGACGAATTTCATCCCGCGCCGGGCATATTCCCGGACGACGTCGCCGCTCTCGTCCACGGTGGAGATGATGACGCCCTTGGTCTGCCGCTCGAAGAGCTGGCGCAGATAGGAGCGCTCCTGCGCCGGATCGCGCATGGTGTTGCAGAGGATCATCTGGTAGGATTTCTGCGCCAGCACGTCGTTGATGCCGAGCATGGTCTGCAAATAGAAGGGGTTGGAAACATTGGGGATCACGAGGCCGATGTCCCGGCAGGTGTCGCGCCGCAATGCCTGCGCCATGACGTTGGGCACATATTCCAGCTTGTCCGCCGCCTCGCGCACCTTCTGCCGCAGGCGGGCGTCGACGGGATAGTCGGGATTGTTGAGCGCGCGCGAGGCCGTCGCCAGAGAGACGCCGGCCAGCTTCGCCACGTCGCGGATGGTTGCCTGTTTTGCCATGGCTGCACCCCTGTTCTTTCTTCATTCCATCTTATTTTACCTTGCCGAAAGGAAAAATGCAACAATATCTTAGGAGGATTTCTCGATGACACACAAAACGCAGGAGCTTCCGGAATTTATGACAAAGCAAGGCGCGGTCACGGCGATCGCCGCGCCCGCGCACTTTGAGACGGTCGGGAGAGCTTACTGATGCAGCTCGACGGACTTTTATTCTTCCTTCTGATGCTCTGCATCGGCTACGGCGTCGCCCGGCTGAAGCTGGTCTCCGCGCAGGCGGCGGACGTCCTGCCCGGCGTGCTCATCAACGTCTGCTATCCCGGCATGGTGCTGCACACCTTCACGTCAGCCGACCCGCGGAGCCTGCTGACCACGGGACTGCCCACGGTCGCCGCCACGCTGGCAGTCACGCTGGCGCTGTTTTTCGCAAGCCTGCTCCTGTTCCGCCGCACACCGCGGGAGCGCAGAGCCTACTGGCGCTTCGTCACCGGCATCGGCAACGTCACCTACGCCGCCATCCCGCTGCTGAGCGTCTTTCTGCCGGAGAGGGCGCTGCTGCTGTGCATCATCCACGGCGCGGTGCAGGATTTTCTGATCTGGAGCCTGTACCATCCCCTGTTTCTGGGCAGCTCCGCCGGAAACCGCCGGGAGCTGATCGTCAGGACCGTCACCAATCCCTGCCTGCTCGCCGCCGTCGCCGGCGTGGTGCTGGCGGCCTTCGGGCTGAAGCTGCCGTCATTTTTGCAGCTCACGGTCGACACGCTGAGCAGCGTCACCTCTCCGCTTGCCCTGCTGCTGCTCGGTATGCTGATCCACCGCTACGGTGCGCTGAGCTGGCGCAGGGACCGCAGCGCCATCGTCTACTCGCTTTTGAAGGTGATCGCGCTGCCCTGCCTGCTGTTTTTCCCGCTGCGGGCGTTTCTGGACACGCAGACGGCGCTGCTGCTGGCGATCCTGTTCGGCAGTCCCGCGCCGCTGACGGGCGTGGTCTGGAGCAAGGAATACGGCGGCGACGCGGAGCTGGCGGTGCATTGCACGATCGCCTCGACGCTGCTGTTTCTGGCGGCGGCAGGCGGCGCGATGCTGCTTT
Organism: uncultured Clostridia bacterium; assembly: GCA_945927915.1. GTDB lineage: Bacteria > Bacillota > Clostridia > Oscillospirales > Oscillospiraceae > JAZOXB01. The sequence continues at coordinate 3,667 of CAMEMX010000087.1, read as the reverse complement.
TGTTCCATTTCGGTGTTTTTTGATACTAAAAACCGATTAAAATATTCATTTCAATCGGTTTTCAACGCCGTACCGGCGTTGCATTTTCGCGATGATAAGGTAAGCATCGCGAAAATATGTCTCGTACCAATCACGATATCGCAATTAAAATATGCTTTGCACATTTTAATTGGTGATTGGTATGAAGAGCATAACGAACCGGCTGGAATCCGTTCCAGCCGGTTCGTTTTTTTATTGGAGATAGCGGTGTTCGAGCGTCTGCACCATGTCGACATAGCGGTCGCGGCAGTCGGCATAGCGGCCCTCGCGCAGCGCCTCATAGCACGGCGCAAGCCAGCGGCGGCGCACCTCGGCATAGCCCTCGTCCGCGTCGCCGCACAGGTCAAGGCACGCGACGATGCCGGGCGCGACGTCATAATACCGCTCGATGAGCGCCGCGCCGTCATGCTCCGTCAGCCAGCCGTCGCGGAAAGCGCGGAAGGCGGTCAGCTCGGCGCAGTCGTCGGGCTTGCCCTCGTTTTGGCAGGTCGCGGTGGTGATGAAGCAGAATTTGCGCTTTTTGAAGCCGCCGACGAGCGTGTCATAGTCGCCGGGCGTCCAGCGCTCCTTCGGCCAGCGGCGCATCCAGCCCTCGTGCAGCGCGGTGCGGAATTCCTCGGCGCAGTCGAGGTTCTTTTTGCGCACCAGCGGGGTCAGGAAGATCGCCAGCACCACCTTCAGCTCGAACATCAGGTTCGGCTGCTGCGACTTTTTCCCCCAGCGCGGGTCGCGGCGCATGAATTCCTCCATGCCGTCGAGCATATCCTCCGCAAGCTCGCGCATACAGTCGGCGCTGCTGCCGGGATAGAGCCGTGCGGCGACGTCGAGCTGCTCCAAAAGCGCCGCATTTTCGCGCTCATAGGCTTCAAACGCGGGGAAAAAGTCCTTTTTTGTGATCTTTTTGTGATAATCGGGATAGTTCGTCACGGCTGCCGGCAGCTTCTGCCGCAGCTCGGCGCGAAGCTGCGCATAGGTGGCCTCCGCGTTCTCATTCAGCGCCTTGACCGCGGCGGTGCGGGCACGCTTGCCGCAGTAGAGGCAGGAAAATTCTTCCAGCTCGGCGGGCACATCCATCGTGTTGCCGCACTCCGGGCAGGTCAGGCGGATCATCTGTGCCATAGGTATCACGCTCCTTTTCTGTTATTTTTCCATATTTCGCGCGCCGTGTCAACCGCGAAAGGAAACTTTTTTCATTCCGTTCACATTTTTTCGCGCACAGCGGAAATACTACGTTCGAAAAGAGGAGATGCCATGCAGACCTTTACGCTCGGCACGCGGTTGTGCTTCGGAGAAAACGCGCTCGACCGGCTCAAGACCCTCGGCGCGCAGCGCGTGCTGCTCATTACGGACAAGTTTTTCGCGGAAAACGGGACGGCGGAGCGTCTTGCCGCGCTGTGCGGTGCGCAGACGCGCATTTTTGCCGAGGTGCAGCCCGATCCGCCGTTGGAGCTGGTGGCGCGGGGCGTCGCCGTGCTGCGGGAGTTCCGGCCCGACGTCCTGCTCGCCCTCGGCGGCGGCAGCGCCCTCGACTGCGCCAAGGGCATCCGTTCGCTCTCCGGCTCGCAGGCGATGCTCGTCGCCGTGCCGACGACCTCCGGCACAGGCTCTGAGGTCACGTCCTTCGCCGTCCTGACGCACGACGGCGTCAAGCACCCGCTCGTCGAGGACGGTCTGCGACCCGCGCTTGCGATATTGGATGCGAGCCTGCTCGATAAGCTCCCCGCAGGACTGGTCGCGGACGCGGGCATGGACGCGCTTTCGCACTGTCTGGAGGCGGTCGCGGCGAAAAACGCCTCGGCGTTTTCCGACGCGCTGGCGCACGCCGCCGCCCGCTGCATTTTTTCTGACCTTCCGGCGTCCTGCGCCATTGCAAAAAACGGGCAGTCCGACCGCGCCCTGCGCGGCAGGCTGCACGAGGCGGCGGCGATGGCGGGCATCGCCTTCGACAACGCGGGCCTGGGCGCGTGCCATGCCCTTGCCCACGCCCTCGGCGGCGCGTTCCACCTCGCGCACGGCAAGCTCAACGGGATCCTGCTGCCGCACATCTTGGAATTCAACGCTCCGGCGGCGGGACCGGCCTATGCCCGCCTTGCCGCCTCGTGCGGGCTTTCTGGCGTGCGCGGACTGCTGTTCGCGGTGCGCAGACTGCGGCAGCGGCTGGAGCTTCCGCAGACGCTCACGCAGGCGGGTCTGCCGCGCGAGGCGGTGACGGCGCAGGCAGACACGGTCTGCGAAGCGGCGGCGAACGACCCCTGCGCGGCGGGCAATCCGCGCCCCGTCACAAAGGCGGACTTCTCCGCCCTGCTCGAGGCGGCGCTGTGACGGGCGAGCGGCTTTTGTCGGTGGGCATCGACATCGGCACGACCACGACGCAGCTCGTCTTCTCCCGCCTGACGCTGCGCAACGAGGGCGCGGCCTTCAGCGTGCCGCACTTCGCCATCGCGGAAAAAGAGGTGCTCTACCGCAGCGCCATCCACTTCACGCCCCTGCTGTCCGACACGCGCATCGACGCGGCGGGTGTGCGCGACATCGTCGCGCGGGAATACGCCGCCTCCGGCTTTGCCAAAAGCGACGTGCAGACCGGCGCGGTCATCATCACGGGCGAGACGGCACGCAAGGAAAACGCCCGCGAGGTGCTCGACGCGCTTGCCGGCTTTGCCGGGGACTTCGTCGTGGCGACGGCGGGGCCTGCGCTCGAGAGCGTTCTTGCCGGAAAGGGCTCCGGCGCACAGGCGTACTCCGAGGCGCACCGCTGCGCCGTGCTGAATCTCGACATCGGCGGCGGCACGACGAACCTCGCGCTGTTTGAAAACGGCATTTTACAGGACACAGGCTGTCTCAATGTCGGCGGCAGGCTGATGAAATTCGACCCCGACGGCACGCTGACCTACCTCTCCCCCGTTCTGCGCCCGCACTGTGCTTTTTCCCTCGGGCAGCGACTGACGGAGGCCGAGCTGCATGGCGTTCTGCGCCTGCTCGTGGACGTTCTGTGCCGCGCGGTCAGAGGCGCCGGCGGCATCGACGATTTCATCACGGACAAGGCCGTCACGGTCACGGGTGCGCCGCTTTTGTCCTTTTCCGGCGGCGTTGCCGACCTCATCGACGACAAGCCGCGCGAGCGCTTTGCCTACGGCGACCTCGGCGTCCTGCTCGGAAGGGCGATTTTCCGCTCACCGCTGTGTCAAAGCCGCTTCCTGCGGGCGAAGGAGACCATCCGCGCAACGGTCATCGGCGCGGGCAGCCACACCACGGAGCTGTCCGGCAGCACGATCTTCTATGACCGCGTGCGTTTTCCGCTCAAGAATCTGCCCGTCGCGGCGCTGACGCAGCAGGAGGAAGCCCTCGAGCCGCCCGCCCTTGCGGAGAAGATCCGCGCAAAGACCGCCCTGTTTTCCGGCGGCACGCCCGCAGTGCTGGCGCTGCACGGGCTGAAGAATCCGCGGTTTGCGGAGTTATGTAAACTTGCCGACGGCGTTGCCCTCGGCCTGCGCCAGCGCGCCGAAAGCGGCGAGCCGCTCATCATCGCGGTGCGGGCGGACATGGGCAAGGCGCTGGGGCAGGCGGTGGGGATGCTCCTGCCGGAGGCGCCGCTGGTGTGCCTCGATTCGGTGGCGCTGGACGAGGGCTC
>CAMEMX010000086.1 GCA_945927915.1 uncultured Clostridia bacterium | reverse complement strand
GCCTGCTTGCGCTGTGGCTGGCAGGCTCGCTGGTCTGGATGCTGCGCAGGAAAAAGCGCGGCGGCTGTTCCGGTTGTTCCGGCTGCTGCGCCGCCTGCAACAGAAAATGCAAATAAAACGCAACGCGGAGGCGATCGCCTCCGCGTTCGCGCTTTTCGGAAAGGGCGACGTTACGAAACGGTGGGTATTGCCAAAAATTCTTAAAAAAAGCAAGAAAAATGCTTGACCTGCTTGACTTCTTGTGATAAGATAGCTCTACCTGCGAAATTGGGTGCTTTTTTTGTGCGCCCATTTTCACCTGCGGAAAGCGCCAGGTAGTTTCGGCGTTTTGCTAAATCTTTCATAGCCGCGGGGACACAGGGAGGCAAAATTTTAAGGAGGTGCCGAACAATGCGAGTCAAGATCACGCTCAGATGCAACGAGTGCAAGCAGAGAAACTACAACACGATGAAGAACAAGAAGAACGACCCCGACAGACTGGAAATGAAGAAGTATTGCAGGTTCTGCAGAAAGCATACCGTTCATACCGAAACGAAGTAAGCGAAAGGATGAAACAAAATGGCAGAAGTTAACAAGAAGCCGAATTTCTTCGTCCGTACCGGCAGCAGAATCGCAAGATGGTTCCGTGAAATGAAGAGCGAGCTGAAGAAGGTCGTCTGGCCCTCCGGCAAGCAGCTCCTCAACAACACGCTCATCGTCCTTGCCGCTGTCCTCATCGTCGGCGTCATCGTCTGTCTTTTCGACTATGTCGCGGGCTGGGGTATCGGTCTGCTCAAGAATCTCTTCTAAATCGGTATGGCAGAGGCAGCAAAATGGTATGTTGTGCATACCTATTCCGGTTATGAAAACACCGTAAAAGCGACCATCGAAAAGACGGTCGAAACCAGACAGCTGCAGGACATCATCCATCAGGTGTCCATCCCGATGGAGACCGTTACCGAGATCACCGACAACGGCCCGAAAACCTATGACCGCAAGGTCTTCCCCGGCTATGTGCTGGTGAAAATGGTCATGACGGACGATGCGTGGTATATCATTCGGAATGTCCGCGGCGTCACAGGCTTTGTCACCTCGGGCAGCACCAAGCCGACTCCTCTGACGGAGGACGAGGTCTATCAGCTCGGCGTGGAAAAGCGCGAGATCGTTGTCGGCTACGGCGTCGGCGATACCGTCAGTATCGTGGACGGCCCGCTCACCGGCTTCAACGGCGAGGTCGAGATGCTCGACATCGAGAAAAACAAGGTTCGCGTGACCGTTTCCATGTTCGGCCGCGAAACGCCTGTCGAGCTGGAGCTCGATCAGGTCGAGGTTGTCTCCGAATAAGTTCGGTCACAAACGTGGGAGGGGTTTTCAAAATTTCCCCCGCCAAATTACGCGCAAGCGTATCACCACATTTCTAATTGGAGGTGCTTATCATGGCACAAAAGGTTACCGGTTATATCAAACTTCAGATTCCCGCCGCGAAGGCGACCGCTTCGCCCCCTGTCGGCCCCGCTCTCGGCCAGCACGGCGTCAACATCGCGCAGTTCATTAAGGAATTCAACGAGCGCACGAAGGATCAGGCAGGCTTCAAGATCCCTGTCGTCATCACGGTCTATTCCGACCGCAGCTTCTCCTTCATCACCAAGACCCCTCCGACCCCGACCCTCATTCTGAAGGCTGTCGGCCAGGACAAGGGCTCCGGCGTTCCCAACAAGAACAAGGTCGCCACCATCACCAAGGCGCAGGTTCGCGAGATCGCTGAGAAGAAGATGCCCGACCTCACCGCCGCTACCATCGAAGCCGCTATGAGCCAGGTCGCCGGCACCTGCCGCTCCATGGGCATCGCTGTTGTTGACTAATTTGCTGCCGAGGCTTCACGCCTCAATATGTGGGAGGATTTTCATTCCGCATTCACCACTTTAAGGAGGATATAACATTGTTTAGAGGTAAGAAATATAAGGACAGCGCGAAGCAGATCGACCGCTCCGTGCAGTATGAAGTAGCCGACGCTCTGGCGCTCGTCGTCAAGACCGCTCCGGCAAAGTTCGACGAGACCGTCGAGATCCACATCAAGCTCGGCGTTGACTCCCGTCATGCTGACCAGCAGGTCCGCGGCGCCATCGTTCTCCCGAACGGCACCGGCAAGACCCGCAAGGTCCTCGTGTTCGCCAAGGACGCGAAGGTCGACGAGGCCAAGGAAGCCGGCGCTGACTATGTCGGCGGCATGGATCTCGTTGAGAAGATCACGAAGGAAAACTGGTTCGACTTCGACGTCGTCGTCGCATCGCCCGACATGATGGGCATCGTCGGCCGTCTCGGTAAGGTCCTCGGCCCGAAGGGTCTCATGCCCTCTCCCAAGGCCGGCACCGTCACCCCGAACGTCGCCGCCGCCGTCAAGGAGATCAAAGCCGGTAAGATCGAGTACCGTCTCGACAAGACCAACATCATCCACTGCCCGATCGGCAAGGTTTCCTTCGGCCCGGAAAAGCTCGCAGAGAATATGAACACCCTGCTCGGCGCCGTCATCAAGGCGAAGCCCGCCGCAGCCAAGGGTCAGTATATCCGTTCCTGCGTCGTCGCCTCCACCATGGGCCCCGGCGTCAAGGTCAACACCGCGAAGCTGTAATTTCTGATCACGGACAGCGGGAAGCGCCGGAAAAGGTGCTTCCCGCTTTCTTTTTCACACAAAAAATACGAAAAAATCAAAAAAACACTTGACAATTTGCTTCGTTTCTGCTAATATAGTCGCGTTGCCAAAGACAGCAGGAGGCTTTTGAGCCGTAACGGGACAAATCCTGCCGAGGTTGCACGAAATGATACGATTTTTGTGTCCTCATGTCTTTTGGCATGAGGTTATTTTTTTCGGAGGTGACACACATTGCCCAATTCCAAGGTACTCGAAAGCAAGAAGGCAATCGTTGATGCACTCGCCGACAAGCTGCAGGGCTCTACCGCCGCTGTGTTTGTTGACTACAAGGGCATCACTGTCGCACAGGATACCGAGCTGCGCAATAAGTTCCGTGAGGCAGGCGTAGAATATACCGTCGTCAAGAACACGCTCACTCGTTTCGCCGCCAACAAGGCCGGCTACAACCAGTTCGACGAGCTGCTCAACGGCACGACTTCTCTCGCCACCACCAGCGGCGACCCCATCGCTCCGGCTCGCATCGTTTGCGAATTTGCCAAGAAGAACAAGAACATTCTCAAGATCAAGGGCGGCTTCGTTGAAGGCACCGTCCTGTCCGTCGAACAGCTTCAGGGCTTCGGCGAGCTTCCCAGCAAGGACGCTCTCATCGCCCAGGTGCTCGGCACGTTCCTCGCGCCCATCTCCGCTCTGGCGTTTGTGCTTGATCAGATCCGCCAGCAGAAGGAAGGCCCCGCTCCCGCAGAAGAAGCTGCGGAAGCCTGATTACCATTAAAATTACATTAGGAGGATTTTACAATGTCTGAAAAAATCGCTGCTCTGATTGAAGAAGTTAAGGGCCTTTCCGTCCTGGAACTGGCTGAGCTTGTCCATGCTCTGGAAGATACCTTCGGTGTCTCCGCCGCTGCCGCTGCTGTTGCTGCTCCCGCCGCTGCCGCTGCCGAAGTCGAAGAGAAGACCGAGTTCGACGTTATCCTGAAGGATTGCGGCGCTTCCAAGCTGAACGTCATCAAGGTTATCCGCGCTGCCACCGGCCTCGGCCTGAAGGAAGCGAAGGAAATCGCCGACAACTGCCCGAAGACCCTCAAGGAAGGCATCTCCAAGGAAGACGCGGAGAAGCTCGCCAACGATCTCAAGGAAGCCGGCGCTACCGCAGAGGTCAAGTAATTATCTCTTTCAACTGCAAAACGAAGCCGTTCCATTCCGCGCGGCTTCGTTTTTTCTTTGCTGCAGAGCGTTTGCCGCAAAACTGCTTTGAAAACTTGAAATACACAAGGCATTGATGCGTTTTTACGCTTTGCCTTGCGACAAGCTTGCTGCCGGATGCGCTTTCGATTTTCTGAACGTTTTCCAAAATTTATCCTTGACAAATGCCGGTTCCGTGAGTATACTAAAACGTGGTTGCAAAACAATGTTTTAGAAAAGGAGGCGAGGATATGCCACCGAAACCGCGCTTTACCGCCGATGAGATCGCCGCCGAGGCGCTTGCGCTGGTCAAGGAGCAGGGCATCGAGGCGCTGACGGCAAGAAATCTCGCCGCCAGGCTCAATGCCTCGGCAAGACCGATCTTCACGGTCTTCAGGAGCATGGAGGAGGTACGCTGGGCCGCCCGCGCGCTTGCGCTGCGGGAGTTTGAACAGTATTTTTCCGATTATGAGCACTATACCCCGGCGTTCAAGCACATCGGGATGCAGATGGTCTCCTACGGCATCCGTGAGCCGGAGCTGTTCAAGCTGCTGTTTATGCAGGAGCCGCCGCACGGCATGGATCTGGACGGGTTTCTTGCGGAGCTTGGCTCGATGGCGCAGACCAGCATCCGGCTGATCAGCAGAGACTACCAGCTCAACGAGGCCGACGCGAAGACGCTGTTTGAGCAGATGTGGGTGCATACCTTCGGCCTCGGCGCGCTGTGTGCCATGCGGGTGTGCGATTTCAGCGAGGCCGAGGTCGCCGAAAAGCTGGGGCAGGTCTTCGGCGGCCTGCTGACGATGATCCGGTCGGGAATGCTTGACCGTTTTAACACACAGCCGGTGAAGGATGGCGTCCTTCCCGCGCTTGATGGAGGAGATAAACCATGAACAATATTATTGAAATCGACCACCTGAGCAAGCACTTCGGCGAGGTCAAGGCGGTGCAAGATCTGAGCTTCCGCGTCAAGGAGGGCGAGCTGTTCGCCTTCCTCGGCATCAACGGCGCGGGCAAGAGCACGACGATCTCGATCATGTGCGGCCAGCTTGCGAAGGATGCGGGCACGGTCAAAATCGACGGCGTCGATCTGGACAAGGAGCTGAACCGCATCAAGCAGAGCCTCGGCATCGTGTTTCAGTCCTCCGTGCTGGACGCGGCGCTGACGGTACGCGACAATCTCCAGAGCCGCGCGGCGCTTTACGGCATTAGCGGAAAGGCGTTCAAAAAGCGCCTGACAGAGCTTGCCGAGCTTCTGGACTTTTCTGATCTGCTCGGGCGCACCGTGGGCAAGCTCTCCGGCGGTCAGCGGCGCAGGATCGACATTGCCCGCGCGTTGCTGCACGATCCGAAGATCCTGATCCTCGACGAGCCAACCACCGGCCTCGACCCGCAGACACGTCACCTGCTCTGGGATGTCATCACGCAGCTCCGCAAAGAGAAGCACATGACGGTCTTCCTCACCACGCACTACATGGAGGAGGCTACTGACGCCGACTATGTCGTCATCCTCGACAGCGGCAGGATCGTCGCGGAGGGCACGCCGCTCGACCTGAAGAACGCCTTCACCGGTGACTACATCACACTCTACGGCGCGACCGAAGCGCAGGTCAAGACGCTCGGCTGCCCTTATGAGCCGCTGCGCGACGCCTACCGCGTCGCGGTACCGAGCACCGCCGCCGCGACGGAGCTGATCTTGCGGCATTCGGCGCTGTTTACGGACTATGAGATCACGAAAGGCAAGATGGACGACGTCTTCCTTGCCGCGACGGGCAAAAAACTGACAGGAGGTGCGGAGAAATGAGTGCACTCGGCGCATTGGTCAAACGCAACAGCAAGCTGTTTTTTAAGGACAAGGGAATGTTCTTCTCGGCGCTGATCACGCCGCTGATCCTTCTGATTCTGTATGCAACGTTCCTGCAAAATGTCTATGAGTCTTCCTTCCGTGGCGGTATGGAGGCCTATGGCGTCGCGGTTGACGAGTCGCTGCTCGGCGGCTGCGTCGGCGGGCAGCTCTTTTCCTCCCTGCTCGCGGTCTGCTGCGTCACGGTGGCGTTCTGCTCGAACTTGCTGATGGTGCAGGACAAGGTCACGGGCGCAAGACGCGACCTGACCATCTCGCCCGTCCGGAGCGGCACCCTCGCCCTCGGCTATTACGCCTCGACGCTGCTGTCGACGCTCATCATCTGCGTCGTCGCCATGGGCGCGAGCCTGCTGTACGTCGCGCAGGCGGGCTGGTATCTGTCCGTTGCGGACATTCTTCTGATGCTGCTTGATGTGTTCCTGCTCGTCATGTTCGGCACGGCGCTTTCGAGCATCATCAACCATTTCCTCTCGACGCAGGGACAGATGTCCGCGGTCGGCACGATCATCAGCGCGGGCTATGGCTTCCTCTGCGGCGCGTATATGCCCATTTCGCAGTTCTCCGAGGGCTTGCAGAAGGTGCTCGGCTTCCTGCCCGGCACCTACGGCACCTCTCTGCTGCGCAACCACGCCCTGCGCGGCGTGTTTGAAGAGATGGGAAATCAGGGCTTCCCGAAGGAGGTCGTCGAGGGCATCCGCGATTCCATCGACTGCAACCTCTATTTCTTCGGCGAGAAGGTCGGTACGGGGACGATGTATCTGATCCTCGGCGCGACGGTCGCGCTCCTCGTTGCCGTCTATGTGCTCATCAACGT
>CAMEMX010000085.1 GCA_945927915.1 uncultured Clostridia bacterium | reverse complement strand
TCCTCTTCGCCCTCCTCGCAGATCAGCAGCAGCGTGCGCTCTCCGGCGTTAAAGCGCGTGTCACAGAGCGTCTCCTGAATGAACTTCGTCTTTCCGGCGTCGAGAAAGCCGGTGAACGCATAGACCGGAATCGGCATGGCGGTTCCTCCTTACACGCCGAAAAGGGCGGCGACGGCGGCTTCGTTCAGCTTCGAGCCGATGACGCACAGTCTGCCCGTGACCTCGGCGCTGCCGCTTCTGACGTCGATCTCGCCCGGCACATGGTCAAAATGCAGCCAGCTCCCGTCCGTCGCCTGCACGATGCCCTTGGCACGCAGGACGATGCCGTAGGTCTCCTCATTGTCCAGCGCGGCAAGTGCGGCCCGGATCTCGTCGGCGGTAAACTTCTTGTGCGTCTCAACGCCCCAGCTCTGGAAGATCTCGTCGGCATCGTGCCCATGATGATGGTGATGATGCTCATGGTCGTGATGGCAGCAATGCGCATCATGCTCGTGATGATGCTCGTGTTCATCCTCGTGGTCATGGTCGTGATGGCCGCAATGTGCATCGTGTTCGTGATGATGCTCATGTTCATCCTCGTCATCATCATGGTGGCAGCAATGCTCGTCATGCTCGTGGTGATGCTCATGTTCGTGCTCGTCATCATGGTCGTGGTGGCAGCAGCAGTCGTCGTCATCATCGTCCTCTTCTTCATGTGCACGCGCCTGCTCGATCATCTCCGAAAGCTCATCCGTCAGCGAGTGCTGGTGCTGCATCGCCTCCAGGATCTGCTTGCCGTCGAGCTGCTCCCACGGGGTCGTGATGATGACGGCCTTTTGATTGTGCTCGCGCAGCAGGGCGATTGCGGCATCGAGCTTTTCCCCGGAAATGGTGGAAGTGCGGCTGAGAATGATGGCAGACGCCGTTTCGATCTGGTTGGAGTAAAACTCACCGAAATTCTTCAGATAGATCTTGCACTTCGTGGCGTCGGCAACGGTGACAAAGCAGCCGAGCTGCACATCGTCGGTCGCTACGCGCTGCACCGCGCCGACAACGTCGCTGAGCTTGCCGACGCCGGACGGCTCGATCAGGATGCGGTCCGGGTGGTACTCGCGGATGACCTGCGCAAGCGCCTTGCCGAAGTCCCCGACGAGGGAGCAGCAGATGCAGCCGGAATTCATCTCGTTGACCTGAATCCCGGCCTCCTTCATAAAGCCGCCGTCGATGCCGATCTCGCCGAACTCGTTTTCGATCAGAACGATCTGCTCACCGCAATAAGCCTCGCGGATCATTTTTTTGATGAGCGTGGTCTTGCCAGCGCCCAAAAAGCCGGAATAAATGTCGATTGTCGTCATAGAATGGTACGCTTCCTTTCGTTGATACGCGGTCGGACGCCTCGTTCTCGTCCTATTAACCTCTATATATATATTATAGCACGCTTTTTGCAGTTGCGCAAGCAAAGTCCGTCTGTATACGACGTTTTTTGAAAAATATGTTGCTTTTTCCTCTGAAAATGATATACTGAACAGGAAAACGAGAGGACGGTGATACAAATCATGCGGCTGCGCGAATATTTTTCCTTCAAAAATCTGAAAAAAGAATGGAACAGGGACAATTATCGCACGCTCGCGCTCTATTTTCTCTGCGCCCTTGTGCTGAACGCGGTCATCGAGCTGCTTGCCCGCCGCTCCTTTTATGATACGCTGGCCTTTATCATGGGCAAGCCCTGGACGTTTGCCTACGGTGCTTTTCTGATCTTCTGCACCTTGACCGTGTCGCTCCTGTTTCCGAAGCGGCGGTTCTATTTCCTCCTGATCGCGGCGGTCTGGTTCGGCCTCGCCGTCACGGATTTCATTCTGCTGTCCTACCGCTCCATGCCGCTGACCGCCTCGGACATCTGGCTGATGGCCTCCGTGCGCGATATTTTTGAAAAATATCTCAGCCATTTTGCGCTGTTTTTGCTCATTTTGGGCATCTCCGCTCTGATAGGCGCGATCTTCTTTCTGTGGTCACAGGCAAAGAAATTCCGCCTTTCGCCCTGCTTTGCGGTTGTGACCGTCCTGCTCGTCTCCCTTAGCCTGTTCTTCCTGACCAATTTCTTCACAAAGATCGACCTTCTCAGCCGGACGGACGAGTTTTCCAGCCTGCCGCAGGCATATCATCAGAGCGGCTTCGTCTACTGCTTTTCCGCAAGCCTTGTCACGGGCGGTGTCGATGAACCGGAAGCCTATTCTCCCGGTGAGGTCGATGACATCATTGACACGCAGATCGTCCTGCCGCCTTCCGTGAAGGACCCGCCCAACATCGTCTTTGTGCAGCTCGAATCCTTTTTCGACGCGAATTATCTGAAGGATCTCAGCTTCAGCGAAAATCCAGTGCCGAATTTCGAGGCGCTGAAGGAGGACTGGCCCAGCGGTCTTCTCTATGTTCCCGCTGTCGGTGCCGGAACGGCAAACACGGAGTTTGAGGTTCTGACCGGGATGAATCTCAGCCATTTCGGCGTCGGTGAGTATCCCTATATGACAATTGTCAGCTCCAGCGCCGCCGAATCGATCGCCTCGACGCTTGCGCGCTGCGGCTACAGCACGCACGCCATTCATAATAACAATGCGACCTTCTATGACCGCCATATCGTCTATGCCAACCTCGGATTTGAGAGCTTTACGCCCATCGAGTTTATGAGCGGCGTGGAGTATAACCCCCGCGGTTGGGCAGACGACAGCGTTTTGACCGGTGAGATCGAAAAAGCGCTCGATTCCACCGAGGGCAGGGACTTCGTCTTTGCCGTCTCCGTTCAGCCGCACGGCAAGTATCCGCCTGAGCCGCTCGAGGGCGCGCCCGTGATCGGCGTTACCGGCATGGAGGATGAGGAACGCCGCAACGCGCTGGAATACTACCTTGCGCAGCTCAAGGCGTGCGACGCCTTCGTTTCGGAGCTGACGCAGGCGCTGTCCGCCCGCGATGAGCCGGTTGTCGTCGTCTTTTACGGCGACCATCTGCCCAGCTTCAATTTCCGGCAGGAGGAGCTGTCCTGCGGCACGACGCAGACGACGGAGTATGTCGTCTGGGCGAATTATCCGCTGAAGGATCGTCCGAGCCGCAGCCTGCAAACCTACCAGCTCGGCGCATACGTCATGGAGCTTTGCGGCGTGCACGAAGGCGCGATCTTCCGCCTGCATCAGAGCTACGGCTACGCCGACGACCTTGCCGAGGCATATCAGGCTGCGCTGTCCGTGCTGGAGTATGATATGCTCTCCGGCGAGCAATACTACGCGGAGGATTCCGTGCCGCCGCATCCTGCGGATATGCGGTATGATGTTGAGGACATTACGATCTGCGCCGTCATTCAGGACGGCGAGCTGCTGCGCGTTGAGGGCACGCACTTTACCCCCTACAGCGTGGTCTATCTCAACGACAGCGCCTGTGCGACGGAATATGTCAATGAAAACACGCTGCTTGTCAATGACACCGTCGCGTCTCCGGACGACGAGATCCGCGTTGCGCAGGTCTCCGCATCCGACGCGCTGGATATTCTTTGGATGAGCGAGCCGTTCGTGTTTACTCCGGGAGGTGAACCCTATGCCGACGATTGACCAGATCCGCGCGCGTTTCTCGCGCGACTGCTTTGCCACGCAGGCCGCGGAGATCCGCATCGTAGAGGCACAGCCGCAATATGCCGTCTGCGAAATGCCGATCCTCGAAAAGCACCGCAATGCGCGCGGCACACCGATGGGCGGCGCGATCTTCACGCTGGCGGATTTTGCCGCTGCGGTAGCGGCAAACGGCTTTGCTGAGCAAACCGACACCATCTCGCTGCACGCCGACATCACATTCCTGAGCGCCGCGAAGGGAACTCGGCTGATCGCAAAGGCAAGCTGCATCCGCCAGGGCCGCACGACCGCGCTGCACGAGGTTGAGATCACCGACGAGCTTGGCACCTTGGTCGCCCGCGCAAGCGTCAACGGCTTTGTCCTACAGAGGGCAGAAAAATAGAAAAAAATGAAATCTCCCTTGACTTTAGCACTTAAAAGTGGTAAAGTGATTTTTAAGAGAGCATAACGATGAGCTGTCATCCCACTCGTCCTCTGCTTTTGCAGAGGACGTTTTTTATAAAAAGGAGAGAGAAGCATGGTCATTACAGATTTTCTGGAAAAGAACGCACGGCTCTACGGCGAGGAGGTCGCGCTCGTTGAGATCAATCCCTCCGAGGAACGCGACCGTGCGGTCACCTGGCGCGACTTCAGCCTGATCGAGAACACGCGACCGGATCTGCCGTACCGGCGCGAGATCACCTGGGGACAGTTCGACAAAAAGGCGAACCGTTTTGCAAACCTGCTGCTCAGCCGCGGCATCAAAAAGGGGCAGAAGGTCGGTATCCTTCTGATGAACTGTCTGGAATGGCTGCCGATCTATTTCGGCGTTCTGAAATCCGGCGCCATCGCCGTGCCGATGAATTTCCGCTATTCCAGCGACGAGATCGAATACTGTTTAGACCTGGCGGACGTCGAGGTGCTGGTCTTCGGGCCGGAGTTTACCGAACGTCTGGAGCCGATCGTCCCACGGCTTTCGCGCGTCAAATATATGTTCTATGTCGGCAGGGAAGTGCCGTCCTTTGCCGAATCCTACCTGGAGCTGGTCAACTACTGCTCGCGCACGGCGCCTCCCGTCTGCATGGAGCCGGACGACTACGCCGCGATCTATTTCTCCTCCGGCACGACGGGCTTCCCTAAGGCGATCCTGCACAATCACAGAGCGCTGGTCAGCGCCTGCGTCACCGAGCAAAAGCACCATGGGCAGACGCGCGACGACGTGTTCCTGTGCATTCCGCCGCTGTACCATACCGGCGCAAAAATGCACTGGTTCGGCAGCCTTCTGTCCGCCGGCCGCGCCGTGCTGCTGCGCGGCGTGAAGCCGGAATGGATCCTGCGTGCGGTCACGGAGGAAAAATGCACGATCGTCTGGCTGCTCGTGCCGTGGGCGCAGGATCTTCTCGACGCGATCGAGGCAGGGAAGATCGACCTGGGAAGCTATATGCTGGAGCAATGGCGGCTGATGCACATCGGCGCGCAGCCCGTTCCGCCCAGTCTCATCCACCGCTGGAGAAAGATCTTCCCGCACCATCAATACGACACCAACTACGGCCTTTCCGAGTCCATCGGCCCGGGCTGCGTCCATCTCGGCGTGGAGAACATCGGCAAGGTCGGCGCCATCGGCAAGCCCGGCTACGGCTGGCAGGCGAAGATCGTCGACGAGACAGGCCGCGAAGTCAAGCCCGGCGAGGTCGGCGAGCTGATCGTTCGCGGCGACGGCGTGATGCTTTGCTATTACAAAAACGAGGAGGCCACGAATGAGGTCCTGAAGGACGGCTGGCTCTACACGGGCGACATGGCGCGCGAAGACGAGGACGGCTTCATCTATCTGGTCGACCGCAAGAAGGACGTCGTCATCTCCGGCGGCGAGAACCTCTATCCCGTGCAGATCGAAGACTTCCTGCGGACAAATGGGAAGATCAAGGACGTCGCTGTCATCGGCCTGCCCGACCCGCGTCTGGGCGAGATCGCCGCCGCCATTGTCGAATTGAAGGAGGGCGAGACCTGCTCGGCAGAGGAGATCGACGAATTCTGCAAGGCGCTGCCGCGTTATAAGCGTCCGCGCAAGGTCATTTTCGACAAGGTTCCGCGCAATCCGACCGGCAAGATCGAAAAGCCCGTCCTGCGCGAGAAATACTGCCACGGCCGGCTGGTCGAAGCCCAGACGACGCACTAAGCACCCATTTTACAGTTTGGAGAGAGAAAAATGTTAACTAAAATCCTGATGCTGGTGATCTTCTTCGCCGTCATGGTCGCCATCGGCATCGCCTGCCGCAGGCACGCGAAAAGCGTTGACGGCTTCGTTTTGGGCGGCCGCTCCGTCGGCGCATGGTTCACCGCCTTCGCCTTTGGTACGTCCTATTTCTCCGCGGTCATTTTCGTCGGCTATGCCGGCCAGTTCGGCTGGCGCTTCGGCCTCGCCTCCACCTGGATCGGCCTCGGCAACGCCTTTATCGGTTCGCTTCTGGCGTGGATCGTCCTCGGCAGAAGAACGAGGATCATGACCCAACATCTGAATTCCCGCACGATGCCGGACTTTTTCGCCCTGCGCTACGGTTCGGGCGGACTGAAGATCGCTGCTTCGATCATCGTCTTCGTCTTCCTGATTCCCTATACCGCATCGCTGTTCAACGGTCTTTCCCGCCTGTTCACGATGGCGTTTCCCGGCATTGACTACGCCTGGTGCGTCATTGCGATGGCTGTCCTGACGGGCGTCTATGTCATCGTCGGCGGCTATATGGCAACCGCGGTCAACGATTTCATTCAGGGTATCATAATGATCTTCGGCATCCTCGCGGTGATCTTTGCCGTACTGCACGGGCAGGGCGGCATCGGTGAGGCGATCGCAAAGCTCTCTCAAAGCTCGAGCTGGACGAACGCAGGCACGGAATTTCAGGGCGCCTACACCTCCTTCCTCGGCGCGGACCCGGTG
>CAMEMX010000084.1 GCA_945927915.1 uncultured Clostridia bacterium | reverse complement strand
TTTTCATATCGGAAGGATCAGAGCTTCTTTTCCTTCTTCTTTTCCTCTTTTTCCTTCTTCTTTTCTTCGGCGCGGGCCTTGGCGGCAGCCTGCGCTTCGGCGCGGGCCTTCTGTGCCTTTTCCTGCGCTGTGTTGTTCGTCATAACGGACCACTTCGCCAGCTCCATGCGGACGCGATCCTGGCTCGTCTCGATGACGATGTTCTCGGTCTTGAGTTCGACGATCGTACCGACAATACCGCCGATGGTGGTGATCTTGTCACCGGTCTTCAGGGAGCTGCGGAGCTTTTCTTCTTCCTTCTTCTTCTTCTTTTCCGGGCGCATGATCAGGAAGTAGAAAACAGCGACCATAACAACGATCATCAGGATCATCGTCCAACCGCCGCCGGTGGCAGCAGCTTCGTTAAAAATAAACATTGGCTTTCCTCCAGTTAAAATATGTGATTGTATTATACAGGAATCGTGCGCGCATTGCAAGAGCTAAGAAGAAAAAATTCGCTTTTCCGTCAATCCTCAGCGCGCTGCGCAAGGCGTTCGGAGTATTCGCTGCGGAACTGCGCGAAGCGGCCCTCATCCAGCGCCTGCCGGATGCGCTCCGTCAGCTTATTATAGAAATAGAGGTTGTGCATCACCGCGAGGCGCATGGCGAGCATCTCCTCCGCCTTGAACAGGTGGCGCAGGTAGGCGCGCGAATAGCGGCGGCAGACGGGGCAGTCGCACTGCGCGTCGATCGGGCGCTCGTCACGTTCGTATTTTGCGTTCTTGAGGTTCATCGTGCCCGACCAGGTAAAGAGCTTGGCGTGGCGGGCGTTGCGCGCGGGCATGACACAGTCGAAGAAGTCCACGCCACGGGCGACACCCTCAATGATATTCGACGGCGTGCCGACGCCCATCAGGTAGCGCGTCTTGTTCTTCGGCATATACGGCTCGACCGCCTCGATGATCTCGTACATCGTCTCGGTGCTCTCCCCTACCGCGAGGCCGCCGATAGCGTAGCCGGGCAGGTCAAGCTCCGCGATGCGCTGCATATGCCAGATGCGCAGGTCGGGATAGGTGCCGCCCTGATTGATGCCCCAAAGCATCTGCTGCGGATTGACCGTCGTGGGCAGCGCGTTCAGCCGCGCATTTTCCGCCTTGCAGCGCTCCAGCCAGCGCAGCGTCCGTTCGACCGAGCGCTTGACATACTCGCGCGGCGCGGGATTTTCGATGCACTCGTCGAATGCCATGCAGATGTCCGAGCCGAGATTCGACTGGATCTGCATACTCTCCTCCGGGCCCATGAAGATCTTCCGCCCGTCGAGATGCGAGGAGAAATACACACCCTCCTCCTTGATCTTGCGCAGACTCGCGAGCGAAAAGACCTGAAATCCGCCGGAATCCGTCAGAATCGGCCGGTTCCATGTCATAAACCTGTGCAATCCGCCGAGGTCATGCACCACCTGATCGCCGGGACGCAGATGCAGATGGTAGGTGTTCGACAGCTCGACCTGACAGCCGATGTTCTCCAGATCCTCCGCGCTCAGCGCGCCCTTGATCGCGCCCTGCGTGCCGACGTTCATAAACACAGGCGTCTGCACCGTGCCGTGCGCGCAGGTGAACACACCGCGCCGCGCAGCACCCTCCGTTTTTAACAGTTCAAACATAAATACCTCTCTCAGACGATCAGCATCGCATCGCCGAAGCTGAAGAAGCGGTAGCGCTCCTTCACGGCCTCGCGGTAGGCGCGCATGACGTTATCGTAGCCCGCAAAGGCGGACACCAGCATGATGAGCGTGCTCTCCGGCAGATGGAAATTCGTGATGAGCGCGTCCATCGCCTTAAAACGGTAGCCTGGATAGATGAAGATCTCCGTCCACGCGGAGCGCTCAGTAAAGCTGCCGTCGTCGTTCGCCAGCGATTCCAGCGTGCGGCACGAGGTCGTGCCGACGCAGACGATCCGCCCGCCGTTTTTACGCGTTTCATTCAGAAGCTCCGCTGTTTGCGCGGAGATCATGCAAAATTCCGCGTGCATATGGTGCTCCGTCACGTCCTCGACCTTGACAGGCCGAAACGTTCCGAGACCGACGTGCAGCGTGACATAGGCAAGGCGGACGCCCTTGGCAGCGATTTTTTCCAGCAGCTCCTTCGTAAAGTGCAGGCCGGCGGTCGGCGCGGCAGCGGAGCCTACCACGCGGGAATAGACCGTCTGATAGCGCTCGCCGTCAGCCAATTCCTCCTTGATGTACGGCGGCAGCGGCATCTTGCCGAGCTGCTCCAAAATCTCAAGGAAGATGCCCTCATAATGGAAGCGAACGAGGCGGTTGCCGCTCTCGGCCTCCTGCTCGACCGTCGCCGTCAGCAATCCGTCACCGAACGAAAGCTCCGCACCGGCATGGAGCTTCCTGCCGGGCTTGACGAGGCACTCCCAGAGGCCGTCGCCCTTGTCCGTCAGCAAAAGCACCTCCGCCGCGCCGCCGGACGGCACGCGATGGCCCAGAAGCCGCGCCGGAAGAACGCGCGAATCGTTCATCACAAGGCAGTCGCCGGGCTGCAAATAGTCGATCACATCGGAAAACCGCTGGTGCGCCAGCGCACCGTCGGCACGGTTCATCACCATCAGGCGCGAGGCGTCGCGCTGCGCAAGCGGCGTCTGCGCGATCAGCTCCGGCGGCAGATCATAGTAAAAATCGCTTGTTTTCAATCTTTTTCTCACTTTCCCGGAAGAATCTCATTGTATTATACCCCATTGCGCTATGAATTGCAAGCACTCCGGCGACAAAAGCGGCATAGAATGGCACGGAGGTGCTCAAAAATGGTTCAACCGCTGTTTACCGGCGTCGCAACCGCCGTTGTGACGCCGTTTTGTGATAACCGCCTCGATCTTGAGGCGTTTGCGCGGCTTTTGTCGCAGCAGACGGACGCCGGCGTGGACGCGATCGTCGTCTGCGGCACGACTGGTGAGGCGTCCACCCTCACGGCGGAGGAAAAGGCGACGCTCTGGCGTCAGGCAGCAGAACTCTTACACGGCAAGGCGCTGCTGATCGCAGGCGTCGGCACAAACGACACCCGCACATCGCTTGCTTTGGCGCGTCTTGCGCGCGACTGCGGCGCACAGGCGCTGCTCGCCGTCACACCATACTATAATAAATGCTCGCAGGAGGGACTTGCGCTGCACTACGAGGCGCTGGCAGACGCGACCGGGCTGCCGCTCATTACTTACAACGTCCCTTCGCGGACGGGCGTCGACCTGAAGCCGGAGACTTGCGCCCGCCTGATGCGCCATCCGTGCATCGCGGGCATCAAGGAAGCGGGCGGCAGCATCACACGCGTCGCACAGCTTCGCAAGCTCTGTGGCGATGCGTTCCCGGTCTGGTGCGGCAACGACGACCAGACCGTCGCCATGATGTCGCTGGGCGCGGCAGGTGTTGTTTCCGTCCTGTCCAACGTCTGCCCCCGCGCCGTCAGGGACATGACGGACGCCTGCCTGCGCGGGGATTTCAAAGCCGCCGCAGCAATTCAGCTCGCCTATCTCCCGCTGATCGAGGCGCTGTTTTCGGACGTGAACCCCATCCCGGTCAAGGCCGCGCTGTCGCTGCTCGGCGTCTGCAGCGACGAGGTGCGTCTGCCGCTGAGCCCGATGTCGTCCGAACGGAAGAAGCACCTACTTGACGCGCTCAATGTCTGCGGCGTCGTTTAGCGCAGCCGCGTGTTGTCAAAAAGCCTCCCGTATTCCGATGAACACGGGAGGCTTTTTCATGTTTCCGTTGTATAGACCAGAGGGATGCCATAGACCGATTCGTACGTCTCGCGGAAAAACGCATAATTCTCCCGGCAGAGTTTTTCTCTCGCGGCAATGCGCCCAAAGCTCGCATCGGGATAGATCGGCTTGCCGATGTGCGGCGTATATTCCTGCACAGGGAAGCCGTCCGGGCCGATATGCTTGCTGTCCTTCAGCGTGATAAAGCACGGAACGACCGGCACCTGATTCTTGACCGCCATGTCGAACGCGCCCGGCTTTAAGGGCTTAGGCTTTCTGTAATTCCACCACATACTCTGCTCCGGGTAGATCAGCACGCAGTTACCCTCCGAAAGCACGCGGCTCACCGCACGCAGGAGCTTTTTCATCGTCTCCATGTTGGAGCTGAGCGGCAGCGTATTACAGTGGCGCATCAGGAAGCCGTAAAACCCGCCAAAAGAGGTATAATTCCCCTCGCGGATGATGCGGTACATCCGTTTTTTATGGCGGGAGGCATCGAAAACGCGCTGCATGACAAAGCTGTCGAGCGGGTTGAAGTGATTGCAGGTGATGATCGCACCGCCCTTGACCTGCGTCAGATTCTCCACGCCGACGGGTTTGCGGAGAATGACCCGTTTTTTGAGCTGCGCAACGCCCAGAAACGTGTAGGCCGCAGCAAATGCCGCCTCGCGCTGCACCGCACCCCAGATGCCCTTGTCCAAGTATTCGATCTCGTCCGGCAGAAGCACCCTGCTTTCAGGATCGTCCTCAACGTCAACGTCGAATTTCCCCGCCCGTTCATATTCCGTGATCTTTTGCAGCACGGCGAGGCGATCTGCCGCCTGCGGGATCTCCTTGCGTCTCATTGCGGCAGGAGATGGCGAATTTTTCGGTGGATGCGGGCATTTTCCACACGGTCGGTCGCCTGTTCGCGTGCAAGCACCAGCAGGTTCTGCGTCTCCGAGGCGGATTTGATCCGCTGCTGCTCGGAATAGGCACGGCGCACGGCGCGAACATCGTCGGCATAGGCACAGCGGTCGGCATAATGCCAGAACAGGCCGCCATAGGGTACGCCGTCCTTGTGCCAGGGCTTGTTGTCCAGATTAAAATGGACGAGCTTCGTCTCCGGCGTCTCCGCCTCAAAGGGCATGGTGTTCCACTCCGTGCCCAAAAGCACCGTCCGATCCTTGCAGATCACGTTCAGGTAGTCCTGATCCTGCGCGATATTGAACTTGACCGCGTCCAGCAGCGACAGGAAAACGCGCTGGAATCCATACTCGCGCATGGCGCGCAGGTTCATCAGCAGCACGCCGGCGTTAAAATACGACTTGCAGCTATCCAGACCCACACGGTTTGTCGCATACAGACGCAGGCTCTCCTCACGCTGTATAAAGGTGTCGGGGATCGCCGCTGCCAGATGGTCGCCCAGCTCCGTGTCATAGAGCTGCGAGATGTCGCCCTGAACGACCAGATCGCTGTCCAGATAGAGTGCGCGGTCAAGCGACGGGAACAGGTCGGGGATGAACAGGCGGTAATACGTCGTGCGGGAATAATAGTCCCGCGTATGCAGACGGGCGGAAAACGCTTCCACCGTTGCCGTAATGTCATGGAATTTGACCGAGAAGCACCCGCCGTCAAACGCTTCGGTAATGCGCGCGATATTCTCCGTCGAGATGCCGGTGTGCAAGATGTGCAGGAAATAGCGGCGTTTCGGGTCGCAATTCGTGCGCAGGGATTCCAGCGTTACCGCCAGAAACGGGATGTAGGCGTCATCGCATGAAAAGAACAACTGTACTTCAGACTGATTCATTTTGAAAGCTCTCCTTGCGTGTAACATATTCCTCCAGCACATCGTCAAAGCAGGTATAGCCGAATTTTTTGTGCACCCGCTCGATGTGCCACTGTTTGACGTTTTCCGTATGCGGATAGGGCAGATAAAACAGCCGCTTGGAAAAATGCCGCACGACTGTGCTCCGATACAGGAATTTCTGATCGTTGAAGCGGTGCGGCAGCACTTTTCGCCGCGTCGTCGAGCGGATCAGCGCAGACTGGTCGGCAAAGGGCAGCTTTTTCGTCCGCAGGAGCGCACGCGCTTTTTCAAAGATGCCGGTCTCGCGGCATTTTTTCATGTTGAACAGCAAAACGCCCGCGTTTATGTAGTTCGGCTGGATCAAAAATCTTCCGTAATGGTCACGCGCAGCGGCATATTCAACGTCACACACGTCAATGTCATACAAAAGCCCGACGTCCTTGTTCAGCATCACATCGGCATCCAGATACAGCAGCTTCTCCGGCATGGGCAGAAGATCCGCCAGCAGGCGCAGCAGGGTGTACGGCGAGCAATAGCAGCCCTCGTTCGCGTTCTGCCGCAGGTGCGTTTCATAAAGCTCCGTGACATCGGTGAGCTTCACCCAGGTCTGCGGATTGTGGCGACGAAGCGTCTGCTCCAGAAACGACGCGTGCTTGGCGGTGAGCGGCGTATAATTCTCCGCCACGCGTGTCAGCTCCATCGTGAGCAGGTGGATCGTCATAGGGCGCGGCGCAGAAAGACGCCGCACAATGGACAGCGCGGACGTCAGCACACCATCAAAAACGCCCTCATTTCCACAGTATAAAACATCGATCATTCGCCTTCACCTCGCTTTACATAGCGGATATATTCGCAGTCGCTCAGAGCGCTGCGCTGCTTCATTGCGGTGTAGATGCGGTCGCGCAGCTCCTGCGCCCGTTCTCGCGGCGCGACCGACGTGTCAGGATAGAACGGCCCGTCCAGATAGACGACCGCCTGTGGCTTTTTTCCCTCTCCACGCGACCGGTATGTCGTTGTCATGGC
>CAMEMX010000083.1 GCA_945927915.1 uncultured Clostridia bacterium | reverse complement strand
AAGCATGATATAATATCCGTTCCCATCATACGCGAAGCGTATATCATCTGCGAAGCAGATATCATAGCGTTAGCTATATCATCCGTGACCGTAGGAAACGGATATCATTGAAAAAAGTCCCTTTTGTCAGTAGACAAAAGGGACTTTTTTCTTGGTACGCCGGAAGGGACTCGAACCCCCGACCTACTGGTTCGTAGCCAGTCACTCTATCCAACTGAGCTACCGGCGCATACCCACGCTTAACGCGCTTAAATATATTAGCATAGGTTCTCCGAAAATGCAAGCCCTTTTTTCAAAAAAAGTAAAGATTTTTAAGCGATGCGGCGGTGGAGGACCCGGTCGCCAAAGCTGCGCTCCTGCAACGCAGAGGTAAGCGCCTGCTCGACCTGCGGGGAATAGGAGCAACAGATCGTGGTGGTTTCAAAGAGCAAGACGATGATCTCCGGTGTGATGACGCACGCCTGAAAATCGCGCCAGAGCGGCTTGTGCACCTCACCGGTGCTGCAAGTGTCGCAGAAGCCGATTGCGTCAAGGAAGAACACGCCGCTTTCGGCCGGGGCATTCAAGTCGTGGCAGCAGATGTGATTAAAGCGCTTTTGCAGATTGAACGCCTGCATTGCCCAGAGCACGGCGGAGGCACAAAGGGCATACCTGAGCGGCAACAGGACTTCTTGTGACAGCCAACTGCCCTTGACATAGAGCGTAGCAAAGAAGAATAACCCGTTGACCGCGGCAAGAATATACAGCGCCGTGATGCGGGAAGACAGCGGCCGGATCGGGCGGTCGCTGCGCAGGACCTGCTTGCTTGCAAAGGTAATGCCGTTGAGCAGGTCGAGCGAGCGTACATCGCTGCGGTATTCATACGGAATGTGTCTGTTTTCCATGGTTATTCCTCCGTCGGGCTGAGCTCCACCGCGCGCCGGACGATGCTCAAAGGCGGCACGGGGCAGGGAAGCTGCATGGTAAAGGTCATCTGCGGGGTGCGCGGCTCGTTCAGAATCAAGCCGTCTGCGCCGCGCATGACCGGCACGGTCATGGAAAACGGGCGCAGATCCGGCCCGACCAACTCGACCGTGTCGCCGGCGGCGAACTTGTTGCGCAGCGAGAGGGTCGCAAGGCCGTTTTTGTCGCAGCCGGTGACGATGGCGCAGACCTGCCAGTCGCGAATATAGCGCGAATTGCTCGTGTACTGCCCCGGCTCGCCGTAGAAAAAGCCGGTGGAATAGCGCCGGTGCGAGACGTGCTCGACCTCGTCGCGCCAGACGGGGTCGACGCTGCGGCCTGCGGCGACGTCGTCGAGGACATGGCGGTAAGCGCCCGTGACGATGGCTGCGTAATAGGCCGATTTGGCGCGCCCTTCGATCTTCAGGCAGTTTACGCCGGCGTCCATGAGGTCGCCCAAGTGGTCGATCATGCACATATCGCGGGAATTCATGATGTAGGTGCCCTTTTCGTCCTCAAACATGGGGAAAAATTCGCCGGGACGCTTTTCCTCCATCAGGGCGTACTGATAGCGGCAGGGCTGCGCGCAGGCGCCGCGGTTGCTGTCGCGCCCGGTCATATAATTGGACAAAAGGCAGCGGCCGGAGTAGGACACGCACATTGCGCCGTGGGCGAAGGTCTCAATCTCCAGCGCTTTCGGTGTGTTTTGCCGGATGGTGCGGATCTCGTCGAGCGAAAGCTCCCGCGCGAGGACGACGCGCTTTGCGCCGAGGTCGTACCACGCGTTCGCGCAGGCATAGTTGGCAATGCTGACCTGCGTGGAGACGTGGCGCTCGCAGTTGGGGGCGTATTTCTCCGCGGCGCGGAAGACGCCGAGATCCGCGATGATGAGCGCGTCGACGCCGCAGGCGTTGAGCCGCTCCAGATGCGCGGGAAGCCCCGCAAGCTCGTCGCTGCGGGGCAGAGTGTTGACGGTGACGTGGACCTTGACGCCGTGGTCGTGGGCGAAGCGGACGGCCTCGGGCAGCTCCTCCGGGGAGAAATTCCCCGCGAAGGAGCGCATCCCGAAGCTTGTCCCGGCGAGATAGACCGCGTCGGCGCCGTAGAGAACGGACATTTTCAGCCGCTCCATATCGCCCGCAGGCGCTAAAAGCTCGGGTTTATTCCGCATCTTCCTGCTCCTGTAAGAAAGCGTTGTGCTCATCATAGGTCTTCGAGAAGTGATGAGCGCCGGTGGACTTGTCCAACGCGTAGAAATAGTAGTCCGTGTCCGCGGGGTTCAGCGCGGCGGCGATGCTCGAAAGGCCGGGGTTGGAGATCGGGCCGACGGGCAGACCGGCGTGCTTGTAGGTGTTGTACGGGCTGTCGATCTGCGTATCCTCATAGGTCAGCGGGCGGTTGACGCCGCCGAGGGCGTAGACCACGGTCGCGTCGATGTTGAGATAGGGCCAGTTGGCCGGGTCGCACAGGCGGTTATAGATGACGGAGGCGATCGTCGCGCTCTCGTCCGCGCCGGCTGTCTCGCGCTCGATCATCGAGGCGACGGTGATCAGGTCGTAGACGGTGAAGCGGTGGGAGGCGATATAGTCTTCGTCGTAGCCTGCCGCGCGCATCTGCTCGGCAAAAGCCTCGTTGAAGGTGTCCAGACGCTCGCGCGTGTCGTCGGAGAACTTGCGGCCGAAGTTGGTCAGCAGCTTGTCCAGCACGCGCTTGGGGTCGTCGCCCTCGTAGAAGTCGTAGGTGTCCGGGAAGAGGAAGCCCTCCAGCCGGTTTTCCGCGCCGTAGGGAATGCCCTCTAAGAACCAGTAGTCAAATTCCGTCTCAGCGGCGCACTTTGCAAGGTCATCGGCGGAGCAGACGCCGTTTTTCTCCATCAGCGCGAAGATCTGCGCGGACGTCATGCCCTCCGGGATCATCACGCGGACGGTGGTGCGGTTGGGGCTGTTGGCGATCATGCCGTTGACCAGCGCGTGATAGTCGAAATTGTAGCTGATGACATAGGTGCCGGGATCCATCGTGTCGGTCGAGTCGGTGAATTTGCAGTAGAACTTGAACAGCCACGGGTACTTGATGACGCCCTTGTCCGCGAGCATCTGTGCGATGTCGTCGAGCGTGTCGCCCTCGCGGATGCTCACGGTCAGCGTCTCGTCCGACCGGCCGAAGGCCATCACGTCCTGCGCGCATTCCCAGATGCCGTAGCCGAGGCCGACGGCGGCCACGCCGACGATCACGAGGTAGAGCGCGATCTTGACGAACAGCGGCAAAATGCGGCGCTTTGCCTTGCGGCGGGGCTTTTCGGGCGGAGGCACGTCTTCTGATCCGGGCTCCCCGTCGGTCTGATAGTCGTCCTGCGGGGCGGGAGGCATCTGCTCGTCCTCGTATTCGCCGTAATCGTCAAAGGCGGCGCCGAAATCCGGGTCAAAGTCCTGCGCCTCCGGCGCGTAGTACGGCTCCTGCACGGGCGGCTGCTCCGGCGCGGCGTATTCGCCGTCGTCCGCGGGAAGCTCCGGCGACTGTTCGAGCTGCTGCTTCGTTTCCGAAATCAGCTCGTCGATCGAAAGCTCTTCGTCGGAGCCGTAAAGATCGTCAAATTTATCAGACATTGCTGTCCTCCTTTCGGAAGCGCGGGCTTACCCGCGATATACGATGCCGTCAGCGACCTGCGCGGCAATTTCCTGCCCGCGCAGCGCGGTGATAAGCGCGAGGGCAAAGTCGAACGCAGCACCGGCGGCGCGGCCCGTGATGACCCTGCCGTCGGTGACGGCGGGAAGCGCCTGCATTTTCGCGCTGCCCATTTCGCCCTCCATGCCGGGATAGCAGGTGGCGTTTTTGCCGTCCGTAATGCCGAGGCGGGCAAGAACGGTCGGCGCGGCGCAGATGGCTGCGACATAGCGTCCGGCCTCATAGACCGCGCGGACGGCGGACAGCACGGCCGGGCTTTCCAAAATCGAGGCGACGCCGCCCAGACCGCCGGGCAGAACGAGCATTTCGGCAGCGGCGAGGTCGGTTTCCTCCACGGTGCAGTCGGCGCAGAGGGTGATGCCCCGGCTGCCGGTGATCTGCGTGCCGCCAATGCCGGCGAAGCGGACGTCGACTCCCGCACGGCGCAGCAGATCGCAGGGGACGAGCGCCTCGGCCTCCTCGAAGCCCTTGCCGAGAATGATATAAACCATAATTATTCCTCCAGACACTTCTGCACAAGGCGGAAGATCTCATTGTGTATGTCGTCGATGGTGCGCATTTTGCCGCCTTCCGCGCAGTTGATGATCGTCCAGCCGTAAAAATGCGCAGCCTCCAGGCCGGTGTCGCGGCACAGGCGCAGGTAGTCCATGTTCTGCTCGTGGATGTCGGCGTGCGTGTGGGTCTTTTCCTCGCGCTTGCGGAGCATCTGCCCCGTCAGATCGGTCGGAACATCCAGATATATGACGAGATCCGGCTCGGGAAGTTCCATGTGCCGGTATTCAAATTCGTACAGCCAGCGGAAAAACGCCTCGCGATCCGCGGCAGGCTCCTTGGAGGCCTGATGGACGGCGTTGGAGGTGGTGTAGCGGTTCGAGAGCATCAGGCCGCCGTTATTATAGTATTTGCCCCAGACCTTGCGGTAGGAGGCGTAGCGGTCGACGGCGTAGAAGGTGGAGGCGGCGTAAGCGTTGACGTCGGAGGGCTTGCTGCCGAATTCGCCGCCGAGATACATTCGGATGAGCGATGACGAGGGCTCGGAATACTGCGGAAAATCCATGGTTCTGAAGTCGATGCCGAGTGCTTTCAGCCGTTTGGTCAGAAGCGCGAACTGCGTGGTCTTGCCGGAACCGTCGGTTCCTTCAAACACGATCAGCTTTCCCATGTTCATTACCCTTTCATTCTTTTTTTGATCGCCGCAAAGACAAATTTCGGAAGACGCATCATGCGTCCGAGGCGGCTGGGCTGCTTGATGAGGCGGTAGAGCCACTCAAGCTGCAGGCGGATCATCCACCGCGGTGCACGCTTGACCGTGCCGGCGATGCCGTCGAGCGTGCCGCCCAGACCGATCATCAGATGCACGTTCAGCTCCGGCGCGTGCTTCTGCATGAAATATTCCTGCTTCGGCGCGCCGAGGCAGACGAAAACGACGTCCGCACGCGCCTCGTTGATGCGCGCGACGGCCTCGCTGTCGTCCTTAAAGTACCCGTCCATCGTGCCGCAGACGCACAGCTTCGGGTGCTTTTGCAGCATTTTTTCCGCGGCAAGCTCCGCGACGCCGGGCTTGCTGCCCAGAAGGAACAGGTGTTTTCCGGTCTCTTCGAGGATGGGCAGCAGATTCTGCGCGAATTCGATGCCCGCGACCTTCTGCTTCAGGGGCGTTTTCAGAATTTTTGCGCCGAGGACGACGCCTGCGCCGTCGGGCAGGACGAGCGATGCACCGTTGAGCACCGCGCGGAACGCCTCGTCGTGCAGCGCCTCATAAGCCATCTCGGCGTTCGGCGTGACGCAATAGGCGGGGGCGTCCGCCTCCAGAAGCGCGGCTCCGCGCTCCAGCGCCTCCTGCATTGTTACGTTGTCATAGAGCACACCCAGAACATCCGTTTTCACGCGCATACCTCTTCCATTCTATTCTTATGTTCATTTTATCACATAATCTGCGGTTTGTCTACGGCTATCCGCAAAATCTGCACCGTCCGGGATTTCACATTCTCCCTTGCGGCGCATACAATGTTGTGAAAGCAAATTTCTGCTTGCGGAAACGCGGGAAGGGAAAAAACGCCCGTCCGCGATTGCTGAAATCGTTTTGGGAGGTATAAATGATGCCGGAAAACATCCCTGAAGCAGCGGACGGCATGGAGCTCTGCAAGCCCGTCTGCATTCATACCCATCAGATCATGGACAGTTGTCTGGATAAGGACTGCGTGGAGGAGCTTCGCGTCTACCTGACCAAGCAGTCTCAGGCGGCCCTGGACGGCGCGACCGGCGCAAAAACGCGCTGCGCGGAGCTGCTGTTCGTCGACGTCGGGGTCGAGCCTCTTACCTATAAGGTGGGACATTATGCGGTCGACCTGACGTTCTACTACCGCATCATCGGCGACGCGATCCTGGGCGGCACGCGCCCGACCACCATTACGGGTCTTGCGGTCTTTGCCAAGCGCGTCGTGCTCTACGGTGGCAAGAGCTGTGCCAAGACCTTCCGCAGCACAGACAAGGTGCCGTGCGCCGAGCGTCTGCTCGGCGGCGAGGTGCCGCTGGCGGTCATCGAGGCGCTCGACCCGATGATCCTCTCGGCAAAGGTCAAGGAGGTCTGCGAGTGCTGCCGCTGCGAGACGGAGCTGACCGAGTTCCCGTCGAACATCGTCGAGAGCTTCGGCGAGCAGCTCGTGCTGACCGGCGAGTGCAAGCGGCTGTATGTCACCATCGGCCAGTTTTCCACCGTCCGGCTCGAGCGCGAGACGCAGCTCGCCGTCGAGCCGCGCGAATACTGCGCGCCGACGCGTGAATGCTGCGACGAGGAATGCTGCGAGGAAGACCCGTGCGAGCTGTTCAGCCGCATTGATTTTCCGATGCGGGCATTCTTCCCGGAGGCGCATCCGGGCGAGTGCGGGAAAACGCCGCCGGCCTGCCGCTGCTGACGCTATACTCTATGCA
>CAMEMX010000082.1 GCA_945927915.1 uncultured Clostridia bacterium | reverse complement strand
AGGCAGTGCATTATGCAATGCACTGCCAGAGCCAATAGATGATCCCGTAGATGACGCTTGCGGCGGTGCCGTAGACGAGCACCGGGCCGGCGATGGTAAACATCTTCGCGCAGGTGCCGAGGATGATGCCCTCGGTCTGGAACTCCACGGCGGGCGCCGCGATCGAGTTGGCAAAGCCCGTGATCGGCACGAGCGTGCCCGCGCCCGCGAGCTTTGCGATGTCGTCATAGACGGCAAGCCCCGTCAGAAGCGCCGACAGAAAGACCAGACAGATGCTCGTTGCCGTGGCGCTTAAGTCCTTCGACAGGTCGAGCGCCTGAAAGCCGTTCATCAGAAGCTGACCGAGCACGCAGATCAGCCCGCCGACCCAGAACGCGTTCAGGCAGTTCCTGAGGCACTTGCTTTTCGGCGCGAGACTGTCCACATATTTGCCGTATTCCTCATTCGTCATGCGAAAAAACTCCCTTCGCTCCTCTTTTCGGTAGTTTTTCCGCACACCGCGCAGCTTATGCAAACAATTTTTTTCGTGCGGCCTGCATATCCCGTGCCGCGCGGGGCAGACTAAGCGCGGACACAAAAGGAGACGGCTTTCATTGCGATCGGATGCGACCGGAGTGCCAAACCGGCCGAGCGGTTTCCATAGCGTGTCAAGTGTGCCGCATATTGGGGTATGGACGGTGCGAACCGTACGGAAAAGGAGAGACGAAAGCGCTTCGTCTCTCCTTACATATGTTACTTACGGAACAGGCGCTGGCCCTCGTAGACGGGCGAGCAGGTCACGTTCGCGCCGATCTTCTTGAGCAGCTTTTCGTCCACCTGCGACAAAATGACCGTCGAATGCACCTGCGCGCCTTTGAGCTTGTCCAGCTCCTGCATGGCAAGCTCCGCCGTCGGATTCGTCACCGCGCTCATGGACAGGGCGATGAGCATCTCGTCCGTGTGCAGGCGGGGGTTGCGGTTGCCGAGGTGCTCGACCTTGAGGTGCTGGATGGGCGCGAGGACGGCAGGGGAGATCAGGTCGACCTGCGGGGCGATGCCTGCAAGTGCTTTCAGGGCGTTTAAGAGCGCCGAGCACGCCGGGCCCATGAGGGAGGTCGTCTTGCCCGTGATCATCGTGCCGTCGTTCAGCTCGATGGCGACGGCGGGGTTGCCCGTGCGCTGCGCGACGGCCTGCGCCGCCGGAACGACCCGGCGCTGCTCCGGCTCAAGCTGCATCGAGCGCAGGAGCATCTCCATCTTTTGCAGCTCGCGGCTCGTGGCCTCGCCGCGCTTGACCGCGCACGCCGTCTCATAATAGCGGCGCAGGATCTCCTGCTTCGACGCCTCGCGGCAGACCTCGTCGTCGACGATGGCGCAGCCGACCATGTTCACGCCCATGTCCGTCGGGCTCTTATAGGGGCAATCCCCGAAGATCTGACGGAAGATCGCCTCCAAAACTGGGAAGATCTCAACGTCGCGGTTATAGTTGACCGTCGTTTCGCCGTAGGCCTCCAAATGGAAGGGGTCGATCATGTTGACGTCGTCGAGGTCGACCGTCGCGGCCTCGTAGGCGAGGTTGATCGGGTGCTTGAGCGGCAGGTTCCAGATCGGGAACGTCTCATATTTGGCGTAGCCCGCGCGGATGCCGCGCTGGTGGTCGTGGTAGAGCTGGCTCAGGCAGGTCGCCATCTTGCCGGAACCGGGGCCGGGCGCGGTGATGACGACGATGGGCCGCGTCGTCTCGATATAGTCGTTTTTGCCGAAGCCGTTTTCCGACACGATGCGCGGCAGGTCGGCGGGGTAGTCGTCGATCGGGTAGTGGCGGTAGACGCGCACGCCGAGGCTTTGCAGCCGGTTTTCAAAGTTCTGCGCCGCCTGCTGCCCGCGGCAGCGCGTGAGCACCACGCCGCTGACATACAGGCCGTATTCGCGGAAGGAGTCGATCAGACGCATGACATCGAGGTCGTAGGTGATGCCGAGGTCGCCGCGGCGCTTGTTTTTCTCGATGTCGTCGGCGGAGATGACGACGATCAGCTCGGCCTGCTCCTTCAGCTCCAGCAGCATCCGCATTTTGCTGTCGGGCCGGAAGCCGGGCAGCACGCGCGCGGCGTGATAATCGTCGAACAGCTTGCCGCCAAATTCGAGATAGAGCTTGCCGAAGCGCGCAACGCGCTCACGGATGCGCTCGCTCTGCATGGCAAGATAGGTCTCGTTGTCAAAACCGATGGTTCCCATAATGATCTCCCCCTTTGTTTTCTCCAAGAAAACATTATAGCCGTTTTTTGCCCGGAGCGCAACCGCATTTTTCGGCAAATTGCGCGGCGGGGAGAAAACAGGACAGACCTTGGACGATTCACTCAGGGCTTGTCCGCAGGCTCGTCCGGGAAGGCGTACTGCGCCTTGTAGCGGGCAAAGCGCTCGGCAAAGACCGCGCTCTCGCGCAGCTCGCCGGATTTGAGGGAGTTGAGGTACTCGTGCGCCTCCAGCTTGCCCTCGGAGACCTGCAGGATCTCCACCGCCACGTTGGAGCAGTGGTCAGCCGAGCGCTCGAAGGCGGTCAGGAGGTCTTCCAGCACGAAGCCGTACTCCACGCTGCACAGTCCGTCGCGCAGGCGGCGGATATGGCGCGATTTGACCTCGCGCACGAGCGCGTCGACCACCTGCTCCTGCGGCTCGACCATCGCGGCAAGCTCCAGATCCAGATGGCGGTAGGCGTCGACGGTGCGGCTGAGAATGTCCGCTACCGCCCGTTCCAGGATTTTAAGCTCTGCCTTGGCGCGGTCGGAGAAGGTAATCTTCTTTTCCTCCATTTCCAGCGCGGCCTGCCCCACCGAGACGGCGTGGTCGGCGATGCGCTCGATGTCGGAGAGGGTATAGAGCAGGGTGTTGAGGATGCGGTTGTCGGAGACGGAAAGGTTCATGCCGGAGAGCTTTACGAGATAGGTGCCCAGCGCGTCCTCGTAGCGGTCGGTGGTATCCTCCAGTTCAAGAACCTGCGCAAGCGCCTGCGCGTCGAAGCGGTGCGTCAGCTCCATCGCAAGGGACATCGCCTTGGCGGAGGCCTCCGCCATGCGGACGGCAATGTCATGGGCGCGCTGGATGGCGACGGCGGGCGTGCCCAGCAGACGCTCGTCCAGCAGCTCCGTTTTTTCCTCTTTTTTGTCGTCGGGGACGGACAGCGTCGCCAGCTTCACCAGCACGCCGTTCAGCGGCAGGAGCAGGGCGGTGGCGCCGATGTTGAAGGCCGTGTGGATCACGGCGATGCTCAGCCCGCTGCACGTCTGTTCCAGAAATTTCCACGGGAAGAACAGCCCGATGCCGTAAAACAGCACCACGAAGATCAGGCTGCCCAGAATGTTGAAGTAGAGATGCACCATGGCGGTGCGGCGGGCGTTTTTGTTCGCGCCGATCGAGCCCATCATGGCGGTCACGCAGGTGCCGATGTTCTGGCCCAGAATGATCGGGATGGCGCAGCCGAAGGTGACGGCGCCGGTCGAGCAAAGGCTCTGCAGGATGCCGACGGACGCGGAGGACGACTGGATGACCGCCGTCAGCGCGGCGCCGACCAGAATGCCGAGCAGCGGGTTGGAGAAGGAGACCATCAGCTTTGCAAACCATGCCTCATTTTTCAGGAACTGCATGGAGCCGCTCATCAGCTCCATGCCGGTCATCAGCGCCATGAAGCCCAGCAAAATGCAGCCGATGTTCTTCTTTTTCTCGGATTTTGTGAACATATACAGCACGATGCCCGCCGCACCCAGCAGGGGAGCGAGGGTCGAGGGTTTGAAAAGCTGCACGAGAAAGCTGTCGCCCTGCAAGCCGCTGAGCGACAGGATCCATGCCGTGACCGTCGTGCCCACGTTGCTGCCCATGATCACGCCCACGGCCTGCTTCAGCGTCAGAATGCCGGAGTTTACGAAGCCCACCGCCATGACGGTCGTGGCGGACGAGGACTGGATGACCGCCGTCACCGCCAGACCGAGCAGAAAGCCCTTGGGCACGCTGGAGCTCATCTTGGCGAGGATGGTCTGCAGCTTGCCGCCGGCGGTGCGCTCCAGAGATTTTCCCATCACGTCCATGCCGAACAGGAACAGCGCCAGCCCGCCCAGCAGGGACACCAGCTTGAAAAGATAGGTCGTCATTTATCTGTCTCCTTTACGGGGATTTTACGTCAGAGCCGCGCCGGCACGACCGCGGAGCGACCGTCCGGCAAATACAATTATAGAGTAAGAACGCGCCAAATACGACGCACTTCCGGTTAAGCCTTTGTAAAATCTGCGTAAAGTGGGCAAGCACCGCGCTTCCGCATGACCGCCGCCGCGTCCCGGATGCGCCGCCGGTACAGGAAACTTATCAACGCCTATTGACTAACGAACGATAGGAAGCTATAATACAGGCAGAACATTTTTTGACGGAGGGGAAGCGCGATGGAGCGGGGAAACACAAGAAAGGAGATTTTGGAGGCGTCGCTGGAGCTGTTCTCTGTGCAGGGCTTTGAGGCGACCTCGATCTCTCAGATCGCCGATGCGGTCGGCATTCGGAAGGCATCGCTTTACAGCCACTTTGAAAGCAAGCAGGCCATTTTGGATGCGCTGCTGAAGGAAGTGCTGGAGCAGTACGCGGCGCGGTCCGTTTTTGCAAGGGCGGACTGGGAGAAGGACGCGGACGCCCTCCCCGCAACGCCAGATGCGGCGGTGCAGATGATCCTGGGGCAGCTCCGTTACATCCTCCATGACCCCACCATCAGCAGGGCGCGGAAAATGTTGGTGATCGAGCAGTTCCGGAACCCGGAGCTGGCGAAGCTGCAAACCGCGCAGAATTATACCGACGTGCTGCAATACTTCACCGGGCTGATCCAATGCCTGATCCGAAGGGGCATTCTGGCAGAGGACGACCCGCAGATCATGGCGGCGCAGCTCTGCCTGCCCATCTCCGCATGGATCAACCTCTGCGACCGTGAGCCGGAGCGTGAGGCGGAGCTCATGGCGCTGGCAGACAGGCATATCCGGCAGTTTTTCCGGGTGTATCAACGGTAGGCACCCGAAATATACGGCAACGATGATTTACGAAAGGAGCAGGAAGAT
Organism: uncultured Clostridia bacterium; assembly: GCA_945927915.1. Lineage (GTDB taxonomy): Bacteria > Bacillota > Clostridia > Oscillospirales > Oscillospiraceae > JAZOXB01. The sequence goes on along the minus strand of CAMEMX010000082.1, from coordinate 1,638 downwards.
GAACAGGGCGCTGGTCGTGATCGACCTTCAGAATGACATTACCAAAAACTACAGGGAGATCGTTGGGACAACGAACCGGGCGATTGACTGGGCCGCTGCGAACGGCATGGAGGTCGTTTACATTCAGCATAACAATCTGTCCGCCGGATCGAGGACCTTTCAGCCCGGCACGCGCGGCGCCGCGCTTGTGCCGGAGCTGAAGATCGTGTCCGACCACATTTTTACCAAGACAAAGAGCAATGCGTTAACAAGCGAAGCGTTTGCCGCTTTCATCCGGGCGCACGGCATCAGCGAATTTTATATCGCCGGAGCGGATGCCACGGCCTGCGTAAAATCCACCTGCTACAACATGACCAAAGCAGGCTATGCCGTTCACGTTTTGGCTGACTGTATCACCAGCTATGACAAGAAAAAGCTCCCGGAGATGCTTGCATACTATGCAGGCAAGGGCTGCGCCGTGGAAAACCTCAGCGAGGTCATGGGAAAGCCCTGAGACTGGCAGGGTTCCGCCTTGCGCGGCAATGCGGCGTGTCCGCCGGGCACAGCCGCATTTTTTGAAGCCGTAGCCGGCAGGACAGGCCGCATGGCGATCCTGTCCGTACAGCGCCCCGACACGGCGCCATCACGGGAAGCCCATAGCTCGGGATCCGAAAGGATGGGACTTGCATGGAATATGGTGCAATCGTGGCGGTCGTCTTTGTGATCGCGGTCGGCATCTACGCCGGCATGAAGAATAAGAAGAAATAAAACGCCGCCTTGCCACCGGGCAGCACGCCTCGGATGTGCAGAAGGTCATGGAGCTGCTGGACGCTCTGGTGGAGCGCGGCAACACCGTCATCGTCATCGAGCACAATCCCGATGTGATGAAGCAGGCGGACTGGCTGATCGACGTCGGCCCGGACGGCGGCACCGCCGGCGGAGAGATCGTCTTTTCCGGCACCGCGAAGGATATGGTGCAGCACGGCAATACGATCACGGCGGAGTATCTCAGGCGCTCGCTTGGCGAGAGCTTCCGCCGGGAGACGGTATGAGAGGGGATACGCACGCAATGATGCAGAAGCTCACGATCCGCCCGGAGGAGCATAAGGATTATAAGAGCATCGTCTCCCTCATCCTGCGTTCGTTCCGGGAGGGCACGGACTATTCCGACGGGACCGATATTGTTGCCCTGGTGGAGGAGATCAGAGATTCGAAGTATTACATTCCGGAGCTGTCCTTTGTGGCGGAATCGGACAACGAGGTGGTAGGACACTTCCTGTTTTCCGAATTTCCGCTGTCTCCGACAAAAGACGGCGGACACAGCGACGGCGCCGCTTCCCCGATCGTCATGCTGGCTCCCGTATCTGTCCATGCGGATTATTTGCGCAGGAGAATCGGAACCGCCATGCTGCGGATGGGAATTGAGAAAGTGAGAGAGTTGGGATATAAGGGGATCACCGTGGAAGGGAATTACCGCTTCTACAACCGGGTCGGATTCCGGACCTCCTCGGAATACAACATCTTCCCGACAAGCGGCTATCCGATGCAGGAGCCGCGCTGCATGATGTGTCAGGAGACATATCCGGGCGCGTTGAAGGGCATCGGCGGCTATATCGTATACGATATGTACTTCAACGCATAAAAGAAAAAGCCTGCCCC
>CAMEMX010000081.1 GCA_945927915.1 uncultured Clostridia bacterium | reverse complement strand
CCTATGCCATCGAGGACGGCATCTGGATCCTGCAGGAGGACTGCAAGCCCGGCGACGACATCAACACCGTCATCGGCAACGACGACACCGTCGTCGATTTCGAGATCACCAACAACCGCCCGGACTGCTATTCGATCATCGGCCTTGCCCGCGAGGCTGCGGCGGCCTTTAACCGTCCGATGCGTCATCACGAGCCCGTGGTCAAAGGCGGCGCAAGCGGTAGCCTGACCGAGCTTCTGGACGTGGAAGTCCCCGCAGAGGATCTTTGCAGCCGTTACACCGCCCGCATGGTGCGCAACGTCAAGATCGCGCCGTCTCCGAAGTGGCTGCGCCAGCGCCTGCGTGCCAACGGCGTCCGCCCGATCAACAACATCGTCGACATCACGAACTATGTCATGCTCGAATACGGTCAGCCGATGCACGCCTTCGATTACCGCTACGTCGGTTCCGGCAAGATCGTCGTCCGCAGAAGTGAAGAAGGCGAAACGCTGACCACGCTCGACGGCAACGTCCGCGCGCTGACGCCCGGAATGCTCGTCATCGCCGACGGAGAAAAGCCGATCGGTCTTGCAGGCATCATGGGCGGCGAAAACAGCGAGATCGTCCCGGATACGGTCGACGTCGTCTTCGAGTCCGCCAACTTCAACGGCACCTCCATCCGCCAGACGGCGCTGGCCCTCGGTATGCGCACGGAGGCGTCCGGCAAGTTCGAAAAGAACATCGACCCCCTGCTGACCGTTCCCGCCGTCAACCGCGCCTGCGAGCTGGTCGAGCTGCTCGGTGCGGGCGAGGTCATGGACGGCATGATCGACGTACTCAACGAGATCCCGCAGCCGCGCACCCTGACGCTGGAGCCTGCGCGCATCAACGCCCTGCTCGGCACGGACATTTCCGAGGCGGACATGGTCGAATACCTGCGCCGTCTGGAGATCCCCGTCGAAAACGGCACGATCCTCGTCCCCTCCTTCCGTCCCGACCTCGTGCAGACGGCGGACATCGCAGAAGAAGTCGCCCGTCTTTACGGCTACAACGAGATCCCGACCACCTCGTTCCGCAGCGCGACCGCCGAGGGCGGCTATACCGGCACGATGGTGCTGGAAAACAAGGCCGGCGCGCTCTGCCGCAGCCTCGGCTACAGCGAGATTTTGACCTATTCCTTCGTCTCGCCGTCCTATTTTGACATGATCCGCCTGCCGGCCGACTCTCCCCTGCGCAATGCCATGCGGATTCAGAATCCTCTGGGTGAGGACGCGTCCATCATGCGCACGATCGCTCTGCCGTCGATGCTCACGATCCTTGCGCGCAACAACGCCTACCACAACAGCGCTGTCAAGCTCTATGAGCTTGCGAAGGTCTACCTGCCGCAGGAGGACCGGACGCTTCCCGACGAGCCGAAGCACCTGCTGCTCGGCACCTACGGCGAGGGTGAAGACTTCTTCTCCCTCAAGGGCGAGATCGAGGCGATCTTCAGAGGAATGAACGTCCGCCCGGCGGCATATACTGCGGTAAAGGACAACCCGTCTTACCATCCCGGTCGCTGCGCTAAGATCACGGTGGACGGCATTGACGTCGGCGTGTTCGGTCAGGTGCACCCGCTGGTCGCAAAAAATTACGGCATCGACGCAGACATTTACGCTGCTGAGCTGGACTTCACCGCGCTGTCCGGCCTGCTTGCACCCGCGAGCACCTACGTTCCCCTGCCGAAGTACCCCGCCGTCAGCCGCGACATCGCCGTCGTCTGCGACGAGGCGCTGACCGTTGCGGAGCTGAGCGAGTGCATCAAAAAAGCCGGCGGCAAGCTGCTGCGCGACGTGCGCCTGTTCGACATCTACCGCGGCAAGGGCATCGCCGAGGGCAAAAAGAGCACCGCGTTCAGTCTGACCCTGCGCGCCGACAACCGCACGCTGACCGACGCGGACTCCGACGGCGTGATCGGCGCCGTTCTCAAGGCGCTGGAAACGGAGCTTGGCGCTGTCCTGCGCTGAACCACCGTTTTGTTTCCAAAATGTTTACGGTTTTTTCCTTTACTTTATCGGAAATTTGGTATATGATAGAGAAAACAGGCAAAGGAGGCGGGCGTTTTGGATCATAATACCATTAAGTTTACTGTACCCGTAGATACCAACGAGGAAATGAAGCAGATCCTCACCGAGGTCTACCGTTCCCTCACAGAGAAGGGCTATAACCCCATCAATCAGATCGTCGGATATATTCTCTCCGAAGATCCGACCTATATCACCAATCACAATAATGCTCGCAGCCTCATCTGCAAGCTCGACCGCGATGAGCTTCTTCAGGAGCTTGTGCGCCACTATCTGTTTGATTAGTAACCACCGCAACGGGGCTTTCGCAGCAGCGGAAGCCCCCTTTTTTCCGTTTCATTCCCTCCCAACAACATCCATCTTCCCCACGGCGCTACACCCGAACCGGTTGCAAACGTGAAACGGTCTTGTCATCCTTGTTTCCGAAGAAAAAAGTTGTTGACAAAATCATTTCTATGTGTTACAATTTGGTTACATTTTATTTGGAGGTATTTATGTCCGAAAAAAATGAAGTCCTGATGTACAAGGGACGTCCCCTGATGCGGAAGGACAATCTGGTCTATTACGGCTCGATGGCAGACGAATACATCGTCATGCTGCAGATCCTCGAAACCAAAAAGCTGGAGGATCTCGACCTGGCAACGAAGGTTTCCGTCCAGTTGCAGCGCACGGCTGCGGACGTCAAGGCGCGTGACCGCGTTGTCAAGAAAAGCGAAAAGGACGGCTTCTACACGGCGTTGGATGTTGGCTGTGTATGGCTGGAGCGTGCATTAAGCACGAAGTGATCGCAATCTTTGGGAGGTTTCTATGAAACGGTATCTGAAAGTCATATTTGTTCTTGTATTCACCCTGTCGCTGCTCTTTTCTCTGGCGACATCTGCTGCCGCAACGGAGCTGAAGACCGGCATCGGCTATGTTGAGGCGCTGGGCGGCCTGCGTCTGCGGGCCAAGCCCTCCACCTCCGCCGAGATCATTACTACGGCGAATTACGGCGACTGCGTCGTCGTCATCCGCAAGACGGACGACTGGTATCTGGTCAACTATAATCTGCACATCGGCTATATGCACGCGGATTATCTGACCGTCAAGGAGCGCGAGAATGTCGATCTCGGCAACGCCTCCGTCGAGCCCGCCGTCATCAATCTCCGCAAAGGCCCGTCGACCGGCTCCTCCCTGCTGACTCAGCTCAAGGCCGGTGAACAGGTCGAGATCTTCGGTTTCAACTGCGGCTGGTACAAGGTCAGATATGAAGGTCAGGTCGGCTATATCCGCAGCGATCTGCTCACGCTTCTGGAAAAGCCCGAGGGCAACCAGGGCCGCGCAGCCTCCGTTGAAGTCTCTGCCCCTGCTTCCGGGTCTTCGGGCAGCTCGTCGGATCTCGGTCAGCAGATCGCTACATATGCCCAGCAATATGTCGGTTATCCCTATGTCTACGGCGGCAAGTCCCCTTCCGGCTTTGACTGCTCCGGTTTCATGCAGTTCGTCTTCGCGCAGTTCGGTTATCAGATCAACCGCACCGCCACGGCGCAGCTTGCAAACGGCTATTACGTCGAATACGACGATTTGAAGCCCGGCGACATCATCTATTTCGGCTTCGGCAGCACGGCGTCGCACGTCGGTATGTACATCGGCAACGGACAGTTCGTCCACGCGCAGAATTCCTCGACCGGCGTCGTCATCACCAGCCTCTCTGAGCCGTGGTACGCCAACCGCTACCTCTGCGCGCACCGCATTGTCGGCTAATGACCCGAAATAAAAACGCTATGCAAACGGTTTTCCGCTTGCATAGCGTTTTTTATTTCTGAGGTTCGAGCGCTCTGCACAGCGCGGGCAGCTCCGCCGCGCAGAGCTTCACGAGCGCCAGCGGCTTTTCCGACGTAACGGACAGGGCAAAATGCTCCAGCACATAGCTCTGCCGGAGGCAGCGCTCCGGCGCCCTGCGCTGCCTCAGGTTGAGGGAAATGCCGTCGCCGGTAAATTTCCCCTCGCTCTCCATAAGGCTCCATACGCGCGTAAAAACGGCGTCAGCATCACCCGTTTCTGCCTCAAGCAGCTCCTCCGCACTCATGATCCGCTCCGCGACCGACGCCTTGAAGGGCACATAATGCTGAATGTCCACGCCCACCTCGCCGTCGGACACGGCGCAGGCAACGCCCGTCGCGCAATGCGAGAGGTTAAAACGGATGTCCTTCCGGTCGGCAAGATACGGCTTCCCTTTCGGCATGAAGGCGATCTGCGGCATTTGGGTGATGCCGTATTCGCGGAGCAATCCGATACGCAGAAGCAAAAACGAAAGAACGGAGCGCACGCGGTCGCCGCTGCGCAGGTAGCTTTCGGCACGTTCGCGCCGCTGCGCGGACACATAAGGAAGCAGCGCGTCCGTCATCGCATCGTCAAAATGTTCCGTCAGATCAATATAATATAGCAACGCGCTTTCTCCTTTCCCGCAAGGCTGATACGTCCATACTATACCATGGCGACACAAAAAAATCAAAAGAATTTCCCACGGAAGAATCGCTTTTCCTCCCCTGCGCATACTAACCGCAGGACTATTAGGAGGCTTGACTATGGAATCAGCGCATCGCGGAAAAAGAAGCATCGAGTTTTTGCAGCGGCCCGCAATCATTTCGTTTGCCTCGGTCGCAGGGAAAAAGGAGGCGCACGGCCCTCTCGGCAACACTTTTGACGTCGTCTCCGAGGATACGACTTTCGGTGAGAAGTCGTGGGAGAAAGCGGAGACACGGATGCAAAAAACCGCCTTGCAGCTTGCGCTCGGCAAGGCCGGTTTGGCAGAAAAGGATCTGGACGCCGCCTTCGTGGGCGACCTGCTCAATCAGTGTGTCGGCTCAAGCTTCACGCTGCGCGCAACGGACGTACCGACCTTCGGGCTGTACGGCGCGTGCTCGACCATGGCGGAGAGCCTGCTTCTGGCGGGCATCAGCATCAGCGGCGGCTTCTGCCGCCGGGCGCTGGCGCTCACCTCGTCGCACTTTGCCTCCTCCGAGCGGCAGTACCGCTTCCCCCTCGGCTACGGCGGACAGCGCACCCCGACAGCGCAATGGACGGTCACAGGTGCCGGCGCTGTCGTCCTCGGTCAGAGCGGCGAAGGGCCGTTCCTGCGCGCCGGCACGATCGGCACGATCGTCGACCGCGGCATCAAGGACGCAAACAACATGGGCGCTGCGATGGCGCCTGCGGCCTTTGAGACGCTCCGGGCGCATTTTGACGATCTCTCGCTTGCGCCGGAGGACTACGATCTGATCGTCACGGGCGACCTCGGCAAACTGGGCCATGAGATCGTCATCGACCTTTTCTCCCGGGAGGGCGTACAGCTTGGCTCGCGTTATCTGGACTGCGGCATGATGATCTTTGATCTGGAGCAGCAGGACGTGCATTGCGGTGGCAGCGGCTGCGGCTGCAGCGCCAGCGTGCTTTGCGGTCATCTGCTCGGAAAGATGCGCCGCCGGGAGCTGAAGCGGCTGCTTTTCTGCGGAACGGGCGCGCTACTGTCCCCGCTCACCACGCAGCAGGGCGAGTCCATCCCCTCTGTCTGCCATGCCGTGGCGATCACGACGGAAAGGAGCTGAAAGCATGGATTATCTGAAAGCATTTCTGGTCGGCGGCGCGCTGTGCATCATCGGGCAACTTCTCATCGATAAAACGAAGCTCACTCCTGCGCGCATTCTCGTGTCCTACGTCGTCATCGGCGTGCTGCTCGGAGCGGTCGGCGTTTATCAAAAGCTCATCGACTTTGCCGGCGCCGGCGCGTCCGTCCCCCTGACCGGCTTCGGCAGTCTGCTTGCCAAGGGCGTCAAGGAGGGCGTGCAGGAAAAGGGCTTCCTTGGCATTTTTACCGGCGGTCTGAGCGCTGCGGCAGGCGGTATCGGCGCGGCCATCGTATTCGGCTGGCTCGCGGGTCTGATTTTCAAGCCGAAGGATAAATAGGCCCCGCGCGGGCATACTACCGTTGCGGTTTTTTCCGCAAATCGACGTATGGAGGATCCTATCATGGAAAATCGTAACCAGAACCAGCAGAACAAGAACCAGAATCAGCAGCAGAACCAGCAGAATCAGCAAAACCAGCAGAACCAGCAGAATCAGAACCGCAGATAAACGCAAAAAAGCAGTGCCGCGCACAAACGCGGCACTGCGCATTTTTTGTATTATTCCTTGATCGTTCCGTCGGGGTTGAAGACGGGGAGCTTTTCCAGATAGATGATGTCGTCGCGATCCTGCGCTTCACCCTCGGCAAGGATCGCCATGCGGCCGGCAACGATGCCACCGGCTTCCACAACCAGCTTTTCGATGGCGGCGAGGGATTCGCCGGTGGAGATCACGTCGTCCACGATCAGGATGCGCTTGCCGCGCATGAGATCGGCATCGGCGGTGTCGAGGAAGAGGTGCTGCTCCTTTGCCGTGGTGATGGAATGCACGGTGACGTCGAACACGCCGGACATATAGAGCTTGGGCGCTTTTCTCGCGAGGAAGTACTTATTCTGGCCGCTCTGCCGCGCCATCTCGTGAATGAGCGGGATGCCCTTTGCCTCTGCGGAAATCATATAGTCATACGCCGGAGCCTTTTTCAGCAGAGCGCCGGCCGTTGCCACCGTCAGCTCCACGTCGCCGAAAATGACGAAGGCACCGATATAGAGGTCATCCGTAACCTTGCAAATGGGCAGGTCTCTCTGCACGCCGGCAATCGTCATTGTATAATGCATAATCCATTCTCCTTTACTGTTTCGTTCATAAGAACACTAAAGTATTATACCGTTATTTTC
>CAMEMX010000080.1 GCA_945927915.1 uncultured Clostridia bacterium | reverse complement strand
GCCCCATCCCTACAGGCGTCTGTTTGGGCTTATTTCACAAACGCGTCATAGAGCACGCGGATGGTCTCGGCATAGTCCTTGTCGTCCACGCCGACGAGGATGTTCAGCTCGTCCGGGCCCTGCGAGATCATGCGGATGTTGATATTCTTCGCGCCGAGGGCGGCGAAGATCTTGCCCGACGTGCCCGCGCGGAACGCCATCTTTCTGCCGACGACGGCGATGATCGCCATGTTGTCCGTGATCTTGATGCTGTCCGGGCGCACCTCGCTGCGCAGCTCATCCATGATGGAATACTGGTGCGGGGTGAGCTTTTCGGTGGGCACGACGAGGGAGAGCACGTCGATGCCGGTCGGGGTATAGCAGATGGGCACGGTGTTGTTCTCAAAGACCTCGACGATGGAGCGCAGCGTGCCGACCGCGCCCGCCATGCCCTTTTTGGAGATGGTGACGACGGAGAAATCGCGCTTGCCCGCGATGCCGGTGATGAAGCACTGCTCCTTGCTGCGCGGCTCGTGGAACTCCTCGCTGACGAGGGTGCCGGGGTGGGACGGGTCGTTGGTGTTGCGGATGTTCAGCGGGATGTTCTTCTCGCGGACGGGGAAGACGGTCATCTCGTGCAGCACCTGCGCGCCGCTGTAGGAGAGCTGGCGCAGCTCGGAATAGGTCGCGCGCTCGATGGGACGGGGATTATCGACGATGCGCGGGTCGGCCATCAGGATGCCGGACACGTCCGTCCAGTTTTCGTAGACGTCGGCGTCGAGGGCGGCGGCGGCGAGGGCGCCGGTGATGTCCGAGCCGCCGCGGGTGAGGGTGCGGATCTTGCCGTCGGGCATCAGGCCGTAGAAGCCGGGGATGACGGCGCAGCCGTCGCCGACGATCCCGCGCAGGGCGGCGTAGGACTTCTCCTGGTCGACCGTGCCGTCATAGTGGAAGAAGAGCCACTGCGTCGCGTCGACAAAGGGGAAGCCGAGGAACTCTGCCATGAGCAGGGCGGAGAAATATTCGCCGCGGGAGACCAGCTCCTCGCGGGAGATGCCGTGCTCCATTTTTTCGCGCAGGACGTCAAACTCGCTTTCCAGGTCGATTTTCAGCCCCAGCTCGTCGCGGATGCCGCAGTAACGCTCGCGGATCATGTTGTAGATGCTCTCGCAGGAGACGCCGTAGCGCAGGTGTGCGTCGCACAGATACAGCAGGTCGGTGATCTTGTTGTCGTCGGCGTAGCGTTTTCCTGCGGCGGACACGACCACGACGCGGCGCGTCGGGTCGCTTCGGACAATATCTTGAATTTTGCGGTACTGCGCGGCGTCTGCCATGGAGGTACCGCCGAATTTTAACACTTTCAGCATTGGAATTTCCTATCTCTCTTTGATTTTTCGCCTCAGCGCAGCGAGGCGATGAAGCAGCCCGGATCGGTCCGGCGGCGCTGCTTGAGCCATCCGTGTATTTCAGGCACGGACACTTCCTTGGTAATCATACCATAATCAAGGATTTTGTCAACCTTTTCCTGCAGCCATTTGTCCATGCCGCTCACGCGAACGTAATACTGCCGCCGGATGGAGGAATTGTCGACGTGCGCCTCGTTCAGGCGGTCGGTATAGAAGCCGGAAACGCCGCGGCTGACGTCGAGGCAATCCTGTAATATATTGTATGCCGTCGGGTAGCGGCCCGCGCCCTGCCCGTAGAAGCTCTGCTTGCCGATGTGCTCGCCGGTGAGGGAGATGAGGTTGTAGTTCTGCGGAATGGCGGATTCGGGCATGGACGGCGGCATGAGCGCCGGTTCGATGTAGGCGGCGACGCCGTTTTCCAGCCGGCGGGAGGCGGCGATGAGCTTGCAGACGCGGTTTAAGCGCTTGAAGGCGGCGATGTCCGCGCCGGTGATGTGCTCGATGCCCTCGGTGACGACCTCGGCTTCGTCGAGCACGCAGCCATAGGCGATGTTCGACGAGATGACGAGCTTGCGGCGGATGTCCGCGCCGTTTAAGTCGTCGGCGGGGTTGCGCTCGGCGTAGCCGAGCTGCTGCGCCTGCGACAGCGCGTCGGCAAAGCTGCTGCCGGTGCGGTGCATGGTGTCGAGGATGTAGTTCGTCGTGCCGTTCATGATGCCGCTGATGCGGGTGATGGGCTCCTGCGCGGCGGTGCGCTCCAGGCTGGTCAACCACGGGATGCCGCCGCCGGCGGCGGCCGTGCAGCGCAGGCTGACGCCGTTTTCCCCGGCGAGCGTTACCAGCTCGCGGTAGTGCGCGGCGATGAGGAGCTTGTTCGCGGTGACGACGTTTTTGTGCGCACGAAGGGCGCCCGTGACGAATTCATACGCGGGGTGCAGGCCGCCGATGACCTCGACGACGGTGTCGATCGTCTCGTCGCGCAGGATGGTTTCGATGTCCGCAACGATCGGGCAGGTCACGCCCTCGGGCACGACCAGGCTCATCGCGCACGCCAACTCCAGATCCTTGTGCGCCTGAATGAATTCATAAACGCCGAAGCCGACCGTTCCGAGGCCGAGCAGGGCGATCTTCATGGGTTTTTTCACAGGAAAACGCCTTCTTTCGCGTGCAAGTGTCCGCGAGAGAAAAACACTTGCAATTTTCTGAAAAACATTATATCATATACTTCAGAAGAACGCAAGAAAAAAGATTGGTGGTTTCTATGGAATATCAAAGCACAAGGGACAAAAAATGCGTCGCAAGTCCGCAGGAAGCGGTCCTGCGCGGACTTGCGCCGGACGGCGGCCTGTATGTGGCGCAGCCGGACGCGGACTTTGACTGGCAGGCCGTCCTCGGCCTCGACACGCTCGGCATGGCGGAGCGGATCTTGTCGTCGCTGCTGCCCGGTTTTTCGGACATGGGCGCTCTGGTGCGCCGCGCCTACCCGGTTGGGCGCTTCGAGACGCAGGAACTGACGCCGCTGGTCAGAGTCGGCGACCGCTATGTGCTGGAGCTGTTTCGCGGGCCGACGTCGGCGTTCAAGGACGTCGCGCTGTCGATGCTCCCGCAGCTTATGACGGCTGCGCGGGCGCAGCTCGGCGTGCAGGATGAGAGCCTCATCCTCACCGCCACCTCCGGCGACACCGGCAAGGCGGCGCTGGCGGGCTTCTGCGACGTGCCGGGCACGAAAATTCTCGTGTTCTACCCCGAAAACGGCGTCTCCGAGGTGCAGAAGCAGCAGATGGTCTCCCAGCCGGGCGGCAACGTCGGCGTGTGCGCCGTGCGCGGCAATTTTGACGACGCGCAGACCGGCGTCAAGGAGATCTTCGCGGCGGGTCTGCGCGAAAGCGGCGGCGTGCGCCTGACGAGCGCGAACTCCATCAACATCGGCCGCCTCGCCCCGCAGGTCGTCTATTATTTCAAGGCGTATGCAGAGCTGGTAAGGTGTGGAAGAATATCGGTCGGAGAAAAGGTCGATTTCGTCGTCCCGACGGGGAATTTCGGCAATATTCTGGCGGGCTATCTCGCCCTGTGCATGGGTCTGCCCGTGGGCAGGCTGGTCTGCGCGTCGAACAAAAACGACGTCCTGACGGACTTTTTGCGCACCGGCGTCTATGACCGCCGCCGCCCGTTTTACAAGACCGTCTCGCCCTCGATGGACATCCTCGTGTCCAGCAACTTAGAGCGCCTTTTGTGGCTCCTGACCGGGGACGAGGCCGAGGTCGCGGGCTATATGCGCGCGCTCAAAGAGCAGGGGCACTATACCGTCTCGCCTGACCTGCTTGCAAAGCTGCACGCGCATTTCGACTGCGACGCCTGCTCCGAGGAACAGACCCTCGCCGCCATCGGTGAGGTCTGGCGCGGCGAGGGCTACCTCATGGACACGCACACCGCCGTCGCGTGGCACGCCGCCGCGCGGCACGCGACGGACGCGCCCGTGGTCGTTTTGTCCACGGCCTCGCCGTACAAATTCCCGGCGGCGGTGCTGTCCGGCATCGGCGGCGACCTCGGCGGCACGGATTATGACCGGATGTTCCGCCTGCACGAGCTGACGGGCGTGCCCATCCCGCCTGCCTTAGCGCGGCTGCAAAAACTCCCGGTGCTGCACCGCGACGTCATCGACCGCGCGGAGATGTCCGACTATGTGCAAAGGAGGGCGCTGCGATGGGACGAGTGACGGTGCGCGTGCCCGCGACAAGCGCGAATCTGGGGCCGGGCTTCGACTCCTTCGGCTGCGCGATGGCGCTTTACAATACATATACCTTTGAAACCATTTCGGGCGGGCTGGAGATCTTCGGCTGTCCCGACGAATTTCGCAACCGCGACAACCTCGCGGTGGTGGCCTACCGCTACGCGATGGAGGCGCTGGGTCTGGAGCCGGAGCCGCTGCGGCTGGACATCGCGGCGGACATCCCGGTCTGCCGCGGCCTCGGCTCGTCGTCGGCGATGATCATCGGCGGCATGATGGCGGCAAACGCCCTGCACGGCTCGCCTTTGGACAAGGCGGAGATGCTGCGCCTTTGCACCGTCGTCGAGGGCCACCCGGACAACCTCGCCCCCGCGCTCTACGGCGGCATGACCGCCAGCCTCATGCGGGACGGCCGCCCCGTGACGGCGCGCTTCCACCTGTCGGAGAAGCTGCGGTTTCTGGCGCTCGTGCCGGATTTCCCCCTGAGCACGCAGCTTGCGCGGTCGGTTCTGCCGCAGCGCGTGCCGTTTGCCGACGCGGTGTTTAACGTGTCGCACGCGGCGCTGCTGCTGCGCGCGCTGGAGACGGCGGACACGGACATGATCGCCCTCGCGCTCGACGACCGGCTGCACCAGCCCTACCGCCGCAGCCTGATCGCGGGCATAGACCTTGCCGAGCAGACCGCGCGGGAGTGCGGCGTGACGGCGTTCTGCATTTCGGGCGCCGGCCCGACGTGCCTGTGCATCGCGGACAATGACGACATCGGCGAGCGTCTGAAGGTGCGGCTGCCGGAGGTGCTGCCGAACTGGCAGGTGCTGGCGCTGCGGCTGGACACCGAGGGCGCGACCCTCCTGCCCGACGCGCAGGCCGTCCGCGCCGAGTGAACAGAACGCCACGCCATTGGTCATTGCGAGGCTTGCGCAGCAAGCCGTGGCAATCTATGCTTGGACTAAGAGCTAAGGACTAAGGGTGAATGACTGTGGTGTTCGCTGCCGCGAACGGATTTTGAATGTGGATTGCCACGTCGGGCATTCGCCCTCCTCGCAATGACATGAACGGCGACTCCGATTGTCATTGCGAAGCCAGTGCGCACACTGGCTGTGGCAATCTCAGAGCCACCGAATTTGTACAAACCTGTTCGTTTCCTCCGTCTGCCGCTGCGCGGAACGGATGGGGCATGCCCCATCCCTACAGAGGGCTATCACCGCTTGCCCATAAAAAATCGCACCCTCGCGGGTGCGGTTTTTTTATCCGTTTTCCTGCGCGACCAGGGCAGCCTGCCGGCGGCGGTGGAACGACGCCAGCGCGCCCAGCCAGCCGATCGGTGCGAGCACCGCGCCGACGATGCACGGGATCCGCACGGGCAGGCTGCCGAAGCCGAACCCGCAGACCGCCAGCACCAGCGACACGACCAGACAGGCCGCGCCCACGCGCCAGATCCACGCGAGGATCAGATGCACGCGCCGCATTTTGGCCGACGCCGCGGGCGCACCCGCGCGGCGGAGCTGCAGCTCACGCACACGGATGACGATCAGATTGACCGTCTGCAGCGCGAAGGCGGTGTAGAGCGTCTCCTTTCCGACAAACGTGTGGATGCCGAAGCCGATCAGCAGGCACAGGATCACGATTGCGCCGACCCCGCCGAAGGCGAGGCAGGTCGTCAGCAGGATCGCCCAATCGCGCTGCGGGAGCTTTTGTTTCATGTACGTTTTCCCCTTTCCGGGCGGATCTGTAGTATAGTATATTCGCGTCGGGCGGCGTCATGCGCCGTCACTGGCAGTCCGGGCACGGCTCATAGCCCCGTGAGACGGCGATGTTCGTGCTGTAGGCCCAGTAGCTCTGCTTTTTGAAGCGCGGGCAGGAATAGCTGTGGTAATAGCGGGTGCCGTCGTTTTCGATAAAGACGACATGGTTGTCGATAAAGTCGGATTTTTCCGACAGCGCGGCGTTCTCGCTCTCCAGCGTCTTGACGCGCTCGGCATAGGCCGCGTTTTCCTCGCGCAGGCGCAGATTTTCCTCCTGCAGCTCGCCGGCGGACAGGTCGATCTCCGCGCCGGGCGTCCGGTTGGCGTTCAGCTCCTGCTGCAGGCGGGTGTTCTCAGTCTCCGCCTCGTCCAGGCGGGCGGAGAGCTGCGAGACCTTGTCCTGCTGCGCGCGGAGCTCCTCGTCCTTCTGCGCAAGCTGCGATTGCAGGCGGGTGTTTTCCTCCTGCGCGGCGAGCAGGGTGTTGTGCTCGCGCCGCCCGTCGAACCACAGCTTCGCGCCGTAGCCGCACGCAGCCGTGAGCAGCACGCAGCACACCGACAGCAGCACCACCGCCGCGATCAGGCGGCCGGGCTTTCCGGGGGCGTCGTCGGAGCCTTTCTTCTTTTTCTTTTCCGGCAGGGGCTTCGGCGCAGGCCGCGCGGTACGGCGCGCGGGCAGGATGATGCGCGTGCTGAGGAAGGGCGATTCCTCCAGCGGCTTGGCGACCGTTTCCGCGCACGCGTCGCAGAAGGACGCGCCCTCGGCGATCTGCCGCCCGCAGCGCAGACAATACATAAAACCCACCTCCGATCGAATCCGTTGGGCACCTTCGACAGAATCCGTAGGGGACGCACCCGCAAGGGGCACGCCGCATCCGTAACGCTCGTTCCTCGCGAACGGCTGCGCAGCCGTCCCCGGCGTCCCGTGTGCAGGCACTTCCGTCTATGTCATTGCGAGGCTTGCGCAGCAAGCCGTGGCAATCT
>CAMEMX010000079.1 GCA_945927915.1 uncultured Clostridia bacterium | reverse complement strand
CCCCCATCCAAACGCACGCACTACATTATAATAAAGGAGCTGTTTCTTTGAAGCTGAAAGCACTGCTGTTCGGAAAGACCTACGCCTTCCGGGACGTGAAGGACGTCCTCGCCAAGGCGAATGAGGAAAAATCGGGCGACAAACTCGCGGGCGTCGCGGCACGCAGCGCCGAGGAACGCGTCGCGGCGAAGGTCGTGCTGTCGGAGCTGCTGCTGTCCGACCTGCGCGAGCATCCCGCCGTGCCCTACGAGGACGACGAGGTCACGCGCATCATTCAGGACGACGTCAACGAGCGCATCTACAGCGAGCTCCGCGGCTGGAGCGTCGCGGAGCTGCGCGAATGGCTGCTGTCCGAGACGACCTCGACCGCCGACATCGCGCGGGTGCGGCGCGGCCTGACGAGCGAGATGGTCGCCGCCGTCTGCAAGCTGATGAGCAACCTTGACCTCATCACCTGCGCGAAAAAGATGCCCGTCACGGCGCATTGCAACACGACCATCGGCCTGCCCGGCACGCTCTCGTGCCGCCTGCAGCCGAACCACCCGACGGACGACATTGACGGCATCGTCGCGTCGGTGCTGGAGGGGTTGAGCTTCGGCGCGGGCGACGCGGTGATCGGCCTGAACCCGGCGGGCGACTCCGCCGAGAGCGCAAAACGCATTCTCACCCGCTTTGACGAGATCAAGCGCAAATACGAGATCCCGACGCAGATCTGCGTGCTGGCGCACATCACCACGCAGATGCGCGCCATCGAGGCGGGCGCACCCGCCGACCTCATCTTCCAGTCCATCGCAGGCTCGCAGAAGGGCAACGAGGCCTTCGGCTTCGACGGAAAAACCGTCGAGCAGGCACGCCAGCTCGCCCTCACGCAGGGCACGGCGGAGGGGCCGAATGTGCTCTATTTCGAGACGGGTCAGGGCTCGGAGCTGTCGAGCGAGGCGCACTTCGGCACCGATCAGGTGACGATGGAGGCGCGGTGCTACGGCTTTGCCAAGCGCTACCAGCCGTTTCTGGTCAACACGGTCGTCGGCTTCATCGGCCCGGAATACCTCTACGACGCGCGGCAGGTCATCCGTGCCGGGCTGGAGGATCACTTCATGGGCAAGCTCACGGGCATCCCGATGGGCTGCGACGCGTGCTACACCAACCACATGAAGGCCGACCAGAACGACATTGAAAACCTCGCCGCCCTGCTGACGGCGGCAGGCTGCAACTATTTCATGGGCATCCCGCACGGCGACGACGTGATGCTCAACTACCAGACGACGGGCTTCCGCGAGACGGCGACGCTGCGCAGCGTCTTCGGCCTGACGGCGATCGCGCCGTTCCAGCGCTGGCTTGAGCGCATGGGCTTCGTCGAAAACGGCAGGCTCACCGCCAGGGCGGGCGACGGCTCGTCACTTTTGTAAAGGAGGCGCGGGATGAACAAGGAGGAACTCAAGACCATCGTCGCGCAGATGCTGCGCGAGCTGCACACGGGAGACTGTCCCGAGCCGCCCGTCAAGGCGGGCGAATACAAGCCCACACAGCCCGTCCGCGGAGACGACGGCGGCGTGATCGAGGATATCACGACCGTCGATCTGCGCAAGCAATATCTCGTTGAGCAGCCGAAAAACGCGGCGGCCTTCCTGGCGCTCAAGGCCAAAACGCCCGCGCGTCTCGGCGTCGGGCGGGCAGGCACGCGCTACAAGACCGCGACGCTGCTGCGCTTCCGCGCGGATCACGCGGCGGCGCAGGACAGCGTGTTCTCCCTCGTGCCGGAGGAATTCGCCAAGGCCAACGGCCTGATCCCCGTCAAGACCGAGTGCCGCGACAAGGACGAATACCTGACGCGGCCCGACCTCGGCCGGCGCTTTGACGAGCAGAATCAGACCGTCATCCGGGAAACCTGCGCCAACCAGCGCGTCCTGCTCGTCATCGGGGACGGCCTTTCCTCGGCGGCGATCGAGGCCAACGCCATCGACTGCGCCAGCGCCATCCGGCAGGGCCTCAAGGCGCGCGGCATCGAGCTTGGCAAAGGGCTGTTCGTCAAATTCTGCCGCGTCGGCGCGTCCGACCACATCGGCGAGCTGACGGGCTGCGAGCTGGTGTGTATGCTCGTCGGCGAGCGTCCGGGTCTGGTGACAAACGAATCCATGTCCGCTTACCTGACCTACAAGCCCTATCGCGGCATCCCCGAATCCAGGCGCACCGTCGTGTCGAACATCCACCGGCAGGGCGTCCCGGCGGTCGAGGCCGGCGCGCACATCGCGTCGCTGATCGAAAAGATGCTCAAGCAGAAGACATCGGGCATTGATTTGGTACAGGAGGCATTGTCATGATCGGACAGATCATTCCCGTCAAGACCCTCTCCGTCCAGCTCATCGCCAACGTCAGCCCCGGCCTGCGCAGGGCGCTGAAGCTGCCGAAGGATTGCAGCACGGTGGGGCTGATCTCCACGGACTGCGACGACGCGACCTATATCGCCCTCGATGAGGCGACCAAGGCCGCCAGCGTCGGCGTGGTCTACGCCAGAAGCCTGTACGCGGGCGCGTCCAATGCCTCGACGAGGCTGGCCGGCGAGGTCATCGGCGTCCTCGGCGGGCGCAACCCCTCGGAGGTCAAAAGCGGCCTGAGCGCCGCCCGTGCCGCCCTCGACAGCCTCGGCTTCCGCACGGCGAACGAAGAAGGCGACATCGTCTATCTCGCCCACTGCGTCTCGCGCACGGGCAGCTACCTCTCGTCCCTCGCCCATGTCCCCCTCGGTCAGCCGCTGGCTTACCTGATCGCGCCGCCCGTGGAGGCGGTCGTGGGACTGGACGCCGCGCTCAAGGCGTCGGACGTCGAGCTGAAGGAATTTTTCGCCCCGCCGAGCGAGACGAATTTTGCCGGCGGGCTGCTCACGGGCACGCAGTCGGCGTGTCAGGCCGCGTGCGACGCGTTCGCCGAGGCCATCCGGGCGGTCGCGGCGGCGCCCGTCATTTAGGAGGAGGCAACATGGAATTTGACAAGGATCTGCGCTCCGTGCAGGAGACAAGGTGTCTGCTGCGGCAGGCGGAGGCGGCGTTTCAGACGCTGCGCACCCTCCAGCAGGAGCAGCTCGACGCCATCACGGAGGCCATCTGCCGCGCTGGCAGCGAAAACGCCGCCGAGCTGGGACGCATGGCGTGCGAGGAGACCGGCTTCGGCAACCCGCGCGACAAGGAGGCCAAAAACCGCTTCGCCGCCGAGCGCGTCTACGGCGCGATCTGCGGCATGAAGGCCGTCGGCATCCTGCGCGAGGACAGGGAAAAGCGCGTCTGGGACGTGGGCGTGCCGGTCGGCGTGATCGCGGGCATCGTCCCGTCGACGAACCCGACCTCGACGGTCATCTACAAGGCGATGATCGCGCTCAAGGCGGGCAGCCCCATCGTCTTTTCGCCGCACCCGCACGCGGTCAGGTGTACGACCCGGGCGGCGGAGCTGGTCGCCCGCGCGGCGGAGGCGGCAGGCTGCCCGAAGGGCGCCGTCGGCTGCATCTCCACGCCGACGATGCCCGCCGTGCAGGAGCTGATGCGCAACGAATTCACGCGCCTGATCCTCGCCACGGGCGGCGGCGCGATGGTGCGCGCGGCCTACTCGTCCGGCAAGCCGGCCATCGGCGTCGGCGCGGGCAACGGCCCGGCCTATATCCACAAGTCCGCCGACATCCCCAAGGCCGTCGCGGACATCATCCGCTCGAAGACCTTCGACAACGGCACGGTCTGCGCCTCGGAGCAGAGCGTCGTGGTCGAGGAATGCTGCGCCGAGCGCGTCAAGGCGGAGTTTCAGAAGCAGGGCGCTTACTTCCTCCCGACGGAGGAGGCCGCGAAGCTGTCCAGGCTCCTTCTTCGCGCCGACGGCACCATCAACCCCAAAGTCGTCGGCAAGACCGCCTGTGAGGTGGCCGCGCTGGCGGGCTTCCCCGTCCCGCCGGGGACGAAGGTGCTCATCGCCCGCGAGACGGAGGCCGGGCCGACGCGTCCCTATTCCCGCGAAAAGCTCTGCCCCGTCCTCGCCCTGTTCATCGAGCGCGACGAGAACACCGTCTTAAAGCGCGCCGTCGAGGTGCTTCTGGGCGAGGGCGCGGGCCACACCTTCGCCATCCACGCGAAGGACGAGGCGGTCATCCGCCGCTTTGCGCTGGAGATCCCCGTCTCGCGCTTTCTGGTCAACACGCCGGCCTCGCTCGGCGGCATCGGCCTGACGACGAAGCTCTTCCCCGCCCTCACCCTCGGCTGCGGCGCGGTCGGCGGCAGCTCGTCGTCGAACAACATCGGCCCGCTCGACCTCATCAACCTGCGCCGTGTGGCGTGGGGTACGGAGGAACGTGCGCAGACGCCCCTGCCGCAGGACGACGCGGCGCTTTTGGAGACGCTGACGCAGGAAATCCTGCGCAGACTGAATCAATAACGGAGGAATGAACATGAACACGAATGCACTCGGTATGATCGAAACGCGCGGACTTGTCGGCGCGATCGAGGCGGCGGACGCGATGGTCAAGGCCGCAAACGTCCAGCTCGTCGGCAAGGAGCAGATCGGCGGCGGTCTGGTCACGGTGATGGTGCGCGGCGACGTCGGCGCGGTCAAGGCGGCGACGGATGCCGGCGCGGCAGCGGCGGAGAAGGTCGGAGAGCTGATCTCCGTCCACGTCATCCCGCGTCCGCACACGGAGGTCGACGCGATCCTGCCCAGAGGCCGCGCCGACATTCCGCAGAAATAATGCTCTTTACGGAGGAAAACGTCCGCGCCGCCGTGCGGACGCAGGACGGCAGGCGGGTCTTCTGGCTCAGGGAGGGCGACCGCCTGACGCCCTCCGCCCGCGACTGGCTGCAAAGGGAGCGCATCCCCGTGGAAACGCGGAGGAAGACCTTTACGACCCTCTTCGGCGGGGAATTTGCCGAAAAGCCGGAGGAGCTGACCCATCTTTCGGGCAATCTTCTCGTGCCGAAGACGCACCCGCGCATCGCCTTCCGCGGGCAGATCGACGCCCTGGAGGCGGAAATTCTGCTCTGCCAGCACGCCCTGCGGGAAAAGGCTTCGCTCGTCTCCGCGCTGCAGGAGATGCTGGACCTCGTCCGCTCGCTCATCCGCGCGGACGTGCTGGACGAGCAGGTGGCGGAGGTGCGCCTGTGCGGCCTGACGGACGCGGAGCTGCGCGAGCACAGCCATTTCCCCGACAAATACTACGGTCAGCCGCATTTTCTGCCCGCGTACACCGACGGCGAGGCTATTTTGCACCTGAACCGCCTGCGCACGAAGGTGCGCGAAGCGGAGCTTGCCTGCTGCCGCGCGTTTGCCGACGCCGACGGCAAGCTGCGCCGCGTGGATATTTTGCAGGCGCTCAACCGTCTTTCGAGCCTGTGCTGGATCCTGATGATCCGCTGCAAGGCCGGAAAGGAGTAAGAATGGATGATTTGGTAACGCGCGTCACGGAAGCCCTGACCTCGCGCTTATTTGTCGAATTGGAGGCGTCGGGACGCCATGTGCATCTGACGAAGGAGGCGGCGTTCGCCCTGTTCGGTCACGGCCTGACGGAAAAGCGCCCGCTGTCGCAGCCGGGGCAGTTCGTCTGCAACGAGCGCGTCAGCCTCGTCACGCCGAAGGGGCGCTTTGACCGCGTCGCCGTCCTCGGCCCGGAGCGCAGCGAATGTCAGGTGGAGCTGTCGAAGACCGACTGCGTGAGCCTCGGCATCGAAGCGCCCGTGCGCCAGAGCGGAAATACCGCCGGGACGGGCGGCATCACGCTCGAAAACGGCGACCGGCGGCTCACGCTGGAAAGCGGCGTCATCGTCGCGCAGCGGCACGTCCATATGACGCCCGAGGACGCCGCCTCGCGCGGGGTAACGGACGGCGCGGTCGTGCGCCTGAAGGCGCTGACGGCGCGGCCCGTGGTCTTCGGGGACGTCGTCGTGCGCGTCAGCCCGAAGTTCCGCACCTTCGCCCACCTCGACTATGACGAGGCCAACGCCTGCGGCTTTGCGCCGGGCGATCTGGGGATGCTCGTATGAACGAGCGGCTGATTGAGCAGGTCGTCGCGGAGGTGCGGCGCAGGCAGGAAGAGCGCCGTCCCGCCGCCCTGCTTGTGGGACGTGCGCCGGAGCGCGACCTCGGCTTTCACTATGTCACGCAGGGCGAATATGCGGCGGTGGTGATCGGCTCGCTGTCCGGCTGTGCGCTTTTGCACCTGCCCGACGAGACGCTCACGCAGGCGCTGCTTCTGGGAAAGCCCGTCTACCTCTGCCCGGAGGGCTTGGAATACCGGCAATTCAGCCGCACGGCCAACCGCGCGCTGTGGTCGCGCCTGCTGGCCGCCGAGCGGCAATTAAAGCAGCTCGGCGTGCGGTTTTTGGAGCGCGGCGCTGCCCGCGGCGGCGAAAAGCTGCTCACGGCGAATGAGGTGCGCCGCCTGCTGCGCGAGGGACTGCCCGTCGAGGGACGGCTGACGCCTCTGGCGCGGGACGTGCTGGAGGGCAGGGCATGAGGATCGGCACGGTAACGGGTGCGGTCTGGGCGACGAAAAAATGCCCCGCGCTCACGGGGCAGAGCCTGCTGCGTGTGCGCGTCGGGCGCGACGAGATCGTCGCAGCCGACCTCGTCGGCGCGGGGACGGGCGAGCGCGTGATCCTCGCCTTCGGCGGCGCGGCACGCCTCGTCTGCCCGAACGCCCCCGCCGACGCCGCCATTGTGGGAATTTTGGATGAGCAATCCCTGTAGAGACCTGTAGGGCGGGGGCAATCTGTTGCTGTTCTTAGTGAATAGTGAATGGTGAACAGTGAACAGGTATGGTGTTCGCTCGCGCGAACGATTTTGAAATGCGGGCATCAGGTTGCCGCCCTCACTATTCACTATTC
>CAMEMX010000078.1 GCA_945927915.1 uncultured Clostridia bacterium | reverse complement strand
GGCAAGGCGCTGTATCTGCACTGCCTGCCCGCCGACATCTCCGGCCTGAGCTGCGAAGAGGGCGAGGTCGACAACTCCGTCTTCGACCGCTATCTCGTCCCGCTGTATAAGCAGGCATCCTACAAGCCCTATATCATCGCCGCGATGATCTTCATGTCCCAGGTCAAGGATCCCGTCGGCACGCTGATGGCGCTCGACGCTTCCGACAACAAGCGCAAGATGTTCTGATAAACCACGAGCGGGAGCGCACGCTCCCGCTCTGACCATGATAAGAGGTAAGAAAATGTCTAAAAGAATCGTGATCGCCCTCGGCGGAAACGCGCTGGGCAATACCCCCTATGAGCAGCTCGCTCTCGTCACCGAGACCGCCAAGCCCATCGTCGACCTGATCGAACAGGGCAACGAGGTCGTCATCGCGCACGGCAACGGCCCGCAGGTCGGCATGATCAACCTCGGCATGGCCACCGCCGCCGAGGCAAAAGCCATCAAGTCCGATATGCCCTTCCCCGAATGCGGCGCAATGAGCCAGGGCTACATCGGCTACCATCTGCAAAACGCCATCGGCAATGAGCTTGCCGCGCGCGGCATCGTCAAGGACGTCGCAACCGTTGTCACACAGGTGCTCGTCGACGAAAACGACCCTGCTTTCCAGAATCCGACCAAGCCCGTCGGCGCCTTCTACGACAAGGAGACCGCCGACCGCATTGCCGCGGAAAAGGGCTATACGATGGTCGAGGACGCCGGCCGCGGCTACCGTCAGGTCGTCCCCTCCCCGAAGCCCATCGACGTCATTGAGAAGAACACCGTCAACGCCCTCATCAAGGACGGCTGCGTCGTCATCACCGTCGGCGGCGGTGGCATCCCCGTCGTGCGCAGGGACGGCAAGCTCTACGGCACACCCGCCGTCATCGACAAGGACTTCGCCTCCGCGAAGCTGGCAGAGCTTGTCAAGGCCGACGCACTGGTCATCCTGACCGCCGTTGACCGCGTCTGCATCAACTGGGGCAAGCCCAACCAGGAGAGCCTCAACGAGATGACCGTCGAGCAGGCCGAGCAGTATTGCGGTGAGGGCCACTTTGCCCCCGGCTCGATGCTGCCGAAGGTCAAGGCGGCGATCTCCTTCGCAAAGACCGGCGGTCAGGCGATCATTGCCTCGCTGGAAAACGCGGGCAAGGCCGTCAAGGGCGAATCCGGCACCATCGTGCATCTGTAACTGTAAGATCGAAAACGCCGCCTCTCCGTCAAGCGGAGAGGCGGCATTTACATTATCAGTCAATATCGCGGACGATTTCATCCGGCGGGTTGTCAAGCTGCGAGGGCGCGCGCATGATCTTGCGGAAATACTTGAGGGCGGTCGCATAATAGAAGCCGTCGACCGTGCGTTCGTCGAGATTCATGCAGAAGTCGACATAGCGGCGCGTGACCGGAGTGCCGTCCGGCTCCAGTTCGGTCTTGCGATACTTTCTGCCGAACGCGACAAAGACCGGCAGGTTGCCGAAATTGTAAAGATGGTGCACGATCGGCGGAATGCCGAGGGAGCCCATCGAGGTGAAGATGACAGAGCCGTGGAACGGGCTGAGTTCCGTGAGGAAGCGCGGCAGCTTACCGAAATAGTCCGCGACCTTCAGACACCAGACGACAAATTTCAGCAGCAGGCCGGGAATGCTCGCAAGCAGGCCCGCGACGCGGTCAAAGCTGCTGTCCAGCGGCGTGTTTTTGACCTCTTCGATCACCGCGTTGAGCTTACGGTAGACATCCTCGGCGGTGTCGCTCGGGGAAAGATGGAGCTTAATGGTCGTCTCCGGGCCGTCGACGCGCATTTCCTTCTTGACCGTCATGGTGAAGGCGATGTCATCGTCGCGCTGGTGGACGCGCTGGCCGGAGAAGAAGCGGTTCAGACCGGGATATTTTGCCACGCAGCGCACATAGGCCGCGAGGAAAACGTGCATCAGGCCGAAGTCCTCCAGTCCCTCCGCGCGTTTTTTGTGGATGTAGCGCTCGACGGCGCCGATCTCGATGGTGTCCTGAATGCTGTTGCAGGCGTCGTTGCGGTCGGGCATGATATAGCCGGCGACGAGGTTCATCGGATCGAGCGTGCGCAGGCGGCGTCCGTCGGCACGGTCGCCCCAGGTGCGGTGATACTTGCCGTCGCAGAAGGCACGCATGGCCAGCGTCGCAGTACAAAGCGCGGCGGCCAGAAGGACGTTCGACAGCTTATCGAACAACTCGTATGTAGGAATGCGGCTGCATTCTGCGGCGAAGTCATAGGCGAGGATCGCAACAGGCAACAGCGTGATGATGTTCAGGACGAAGACATGGCGGAATTTTCCCGTGATATACAGGCGGTAAACGACATAAAACACGAGATAAAGGATCCAGCAGACGGCAACGTAGCGCGCATAGGCAAAAAGAGAATACGCGCCACCCACCGTTGCGATCAGGGACGGATCGGCCTTGAATCGCAGGTGCCAGTCCAGCGCGATCTGGGCAAAATAGACGCACGCCCAAAAGACGGGCTTGGAGCTGCGGTAGAATTCCTTCGGGCCGCGCACCAGCACGATCTCGGCAAAGCCAAGCGCCACCGCCATCGGCAGCACCTTCTGGAACCAAACATTCGCCGTGCTGAGCAGGCCCGCCTCACCGAAGCAAAGCGCGAGAATCTGCAGCACGAACGCGCCGACTGCCATCAGCGCGGAGAGCCACGTCAGCGGGTTTTTCCGGCTGACATAGTATCTGACCTGAGTATTCATCGAATCCCTCTCTTTCTGGCTCTCGCGCTCCCCCGCGGAAAGCCTTTCTGCGTGAATTATAGCATATACAGCGCAATAAATCCAGCAAAAAATCTATGACACCTATCTATTTTCGTCATTCCCGCATCAAAGAAAAGAATTTTATAGAAATTACATAAAATATGTGTTTTTATGTCGAAGAAACCTTGACTTTTGTGCAAATTATTTATATATTTCACATCAGAGTATTTCCGGCTGCGCGCCGGATCAATGACTACGATTTTGAAATGGGGGAGGATAAATGTCCCAGGAGCTGATCCGCTTAACAGATCTTGTGATGGAATTCGACGGTGAAAGGATCCTTGATTCCATCAATCTTTACATTAAGGATAAGGAATTTCTCACCTTGCTCGGCCCAAGCGGCTGCGGCAAGACGACCACGCTGCGCGTGATCGGCGGCTTTTTGACGCCGACATCCGGCGACGTTCTGTTTGACGGCAAGCGCATCAACGATGTTCCGGCCTACAAGCGGCGCATCAACACGGTGTTCCAGCGCTATGCGCTGTTCCCGCACCTTGACGTCTATGACAACATCGCTTTCGGTCTGCGTATTGCGAAGCACTCCGAGCAGGAGATCGACGACCGCGTCACGGAAATGCTGGAGATCGTGTCCCTGAAGGGCTTCGAGAACCGCAAGATCACTTCCCTGTCCGGCGGTCAGCAGCAGCGCGTTGCCATTGCCCGCGCCCTCGTCAACCGGCCGAAGGTGCTTTTGCTCGACGAGCCGCTCGGCGCGCTCGACCTGCGCCTGCGCAAGGATATGCAGAATGAGCTCAAGCGCATCCAGCAGGCAATGGGCATCACGTTCATCTATGTTACGCATGATCAGGAGGAAGCGCTGACCATGTCCGACACCATCGTCGTCATGGACAAGGGCCGCATCCAGCAGATCGGCACCCCGGAGGATATTTATAACGAGCCGAAAAATGCGTTCGTCGCGGATTTTATCGGAGAATCGAACATCCTCGACGGCATCATGCTCGACGACTGCCGCGTCAAATTCTTCGGCAGACAGTTTAAGTGCGTTGACAAAGGCTTTGATAAGAATGAGCCGGTCGACGTCGTCATCCGCCCGGAGGACATCGACATCGTCAGCGCGGACGAGGGTCACCTCTGCGGCACAGTCACGTCCGTCACCTTCAAGGGCGTGCACTACGACACCATCGTCGATTTCAAGGGCTTCAAATGGCTCATCCAGACGACGGACTACTGCCCTGTCGGCTCGTATATCGGCATCCGTCTGAACCCCGAGGATATCCACATCATGCACAAGAGCGAGTACTCCGGTATGTTCGGTGACTACAGCTCCTATTCCGCGGAATATGACGAAATCGCGGACGCGGAGGGCGGCGAAGATGAAGAGTAAGTGGCTTTCCGGTCCGTATATTCTCTGGATGGTGCTGTTCACGATCGTCCCGCTCGGCGTCGTGCTGTACTATGCGCTGACTGACTCTATTACAGGTGAATTTACCCTCGCCAATCTTGCGAATTTCGTCGATTACTGGCCGATCTTCCTCCGCTCGATCTGGCTGAGCATCTTTGCGACGCTGATCTGCCTGCTGATCGGCTATCCCGTCGCCTACTATATCGCGCACTGCAAGCCTACGACCCAGCGTCTTTTGCAGATGCTCATCATGCTGCCGATGTGCATGAGCTTTCTGCTGCGCACGCTGGCATGGGTCGCCCTGCTCGACGACACCGGCATCATCAACAACTTCATCCGCACGCTTGGCCTTTCTCCCCTGCCGCTCATCCGCAACAACGGCGCGGTCATTTTAGGCATGGTGTATAACTATCTGCCCTATATGATCCTGCCGCTTTACACCGTTATTATGAAGATCGACCCGCGGCTGATCGAGGCCGCGCAGGATCTGGGCTGCAACAGCCGCCGGGTCTTCACCCGCGTGACGCTTCCCCTGTCCGTTCCCGGCATTGTCTCCGGCATCACGATGGTCTTCGTCCCCGCTGTGTCGACCTTCTACATTTCGCAAAAGCTCGGCTCACCCGGCACGATCCTGATCGGCGACGTGATCGAGTCGCAGTTCAAGGCCGCGTATAACCCCAATCTCGGCGCCGCCCTGTCGCTCGTTCTGATGGTGCTCATTTTTGTCTGCGTCGGTATCATGAACCGCTTCACGAGCGAGGACGCGGAAGAAAGCATGGTGACATTATGAGAAGATTCAATAAATATTTCACCATCCTTGTCTTTATTTTCCTCTATATCCCGATGGTCGTGCTGGCTGTTGCGTCATTTAACAAGGGCATGGACATCGCGGTGTTCAAGGGCTTCACACTTTCACGCTACAAAGAGCTGTTTCAGGACGACACGCTGCTCATGCTCCTGCGCAATTCCCTGATCATCGCCGTGCTCTCCAGTCTGATCGCCACCGTGCTCGGCACAGCCGCCGCCCTTGGCATCTTCCGGATGCGCGGTAGGCTGCGTTCCGCGGTGATGACGGTGACGAACATCCCGATGACGAATCCCGAGATCGTCACCGGTGTCTCAATGGCGCTGCTGTTCGCGTTTCTGGGCATGATGCTGCGCATCAACTCGATCCTCGGCTTCTGGACGCTTTTGATCGCGCACATCACCTTCAACCTGCCGTATATCATCCTGAACGTCATGCCGAAGCTCGCGCAGATGGACCCCGACCTGACGGAAGCCGCGCTTGACCTCGGCTGCACGCCTACGCAAGCGTTCTTCAAGGTCACGCTGCATGAGATCATGCCCGGCATCGTCTCGGGCGCTCTGATGGCGTTTACGATGTCGCTCGACGATTTTGTGATCTCCTATTTCGTCACCGGCTCCGGCTTCGTCACCCTGCCTGTCGAGATCTACAGCTACACCAAAAAGCCGATCCAGCCGAAGGTCTACGCCATGTTCACGCTGATGTTCCTGGTCATTCTGATCCTGATGGTCACGATGAATCTCCTGCAGGCACGCGACAGGAGCAAGCGCCGCAAGGTTGCGGCAGTCAGGAGGCGCGGTATATGAAACAACGTGTGACCGCGCTTATCCTCTCTGCGCTGCTGCTTTTGTCCGTCCTTCCCGCACCGGTTCAGGCCGCAGACGAGACCGTGACGATCAATGTCTATAACTGGGGCCAGTATATCTCCGACGGCACGGACGAGAGCATCGACGTCATCGCGGAGTTTGAAGCGGCTTACCCCAACATCAAGGTCAACTATATGACCTTTGACAGCAACGAGAGTATGTACACCAAGCTCAAGACCGGCGGCTCGTCCTTCGACGTCATCTTCCCGTCGGACTATATGGTCGAAAAGCTGATCGCGGAGGATATGCTCGAACCGCTGGACTATTCCAATATCCCCAACGCCGCCTATCTCGACGAGAGCTTCCGCAACCCCTCCTACGATCCCGAAAGCCGCTACTCCGTCCCCTATACCTGGGGCTGCGTCGGCATCATCTACAACACGCGCTATGTCCGCGAAGAGGACGTTACCGGCTGGGAGCTTCTGTGGAACCCCTCCTACGCCGGCAAGATCCTCATGTTTGACAATCCGCGCGACGCATTTGCCATCGCGCAGTTTGAGCTGGGTCTGAGCATCAACTCCGAAGACCCGGACGAGCTTACCTCCGCTGCGCAAAAGCTTCGCGAGGAAAAGAACCTGGTGCAGGCGTATGTCATGGATCAGATCTTCGACAAGATGGGGCGTGGCGAGGCATGGATCGCGCCGTATTACGCCGGCGACTACCTCTATATGGTGCAGGAGAACCCCGATTTGGCATTTCTGTTGCCGGAGGAGGGCTTCAACCTCTTTGTCGACGCGATCTGCATCCCGAAGGGCAGCGAGCACAAGAAGGAAGCCGAGCTGTTCATCAATTTCCTGATCTCACCGGAGATCTGCGGGCAGAATCTGGACTATCTCGGCTATTCCACGCCCTACTCCGCCGCAAAGGAGTATATGGATCCGGAAATGACCGAAAGCCCGATCGCCTATCCCGCGCCGGAGATCCTTGCGCGCGGCGATTCGTTCAGTGCCCTGTCCGAGGAGGGCACGCAGCGGATGAACGAGCTATGGCTCGGCGTCAAGACGGCGGACGCCTCGATGACCTTCTATCTGATCCTCACGGC
>CAMEMX010000077.1 GCA_945927915.1 uncultured Clostridia bacterium | reverse complement strand
AAGCCGCGCTCAAAGTCGCTGTGGATCTTGCCGGCGGCCTGCGGAGCCTTCGTGCCCCTGCGGATCGTCCATGCGCGGCACTCGTCGCTGCCCGCGGTGAGGAAGGAGATCAGGCCCAGAAGGTCGTAGCTCGCCTTGATGAGGCGGTCGAGGCCGGACTGCTTCAGGCCCAGCTCCTCCATGAACATTGCCTTTTCCTCCGGGTCGTCCAGCTCGGCGATGTCCGCCTCCAGCTTGGCGCAGATGGGCAGGACGAGCGAGCCCTCGGCGTCCGCCAGCGCCTTGACCTGCCGGAAATAGGGATTGCTTTCGGGCGCCTCGACGTCCGATTCGGAGATGTTGGCGGCGTAGATCGTGCGCTTGAGCGTCAGCAGGTCGCTCGTGGCGATCAGGGCGCGGTCGTCGTCGGAGCAGTCATAGGTGCGGGCGAGCTTGCCCTCGTTCAGGTGGGCAAGCAGACCCTGAAAGACCTCGATCTCGTGCGCAAAGCGCTTGTCGCCGCCCTTGGCCGCCTTCTGCGCCTTGTCCAGACGGCGCTCGCACATCTCGACGTCGGAGAAGATCAGCTCTAAATTGATGATGTCGATGTCGCGCAGCGGATCGGTGCCGCCCTCGACGTGGGTGACGTTGGAGTCGTCAAAGCAGCGCACGACGTGGATGATCGCGTCGGTCGTGCGGATGTTCGAGAGGAATTTGTTGCCCAGACCCTCGCCCCTGGACGCGCCCTTGACGAGTCCTGCGATGTCGACAAATTCGATGACGGCGGGGGTGAATTTCTTCGGGTTATGCAGGTCGCGCAGCCATTCCAGACGCTCGTCCGGCACGGCGACGACGCCGACGTTCGGCTCGATGGTGCAAAAGGCGTAGTTGTCCGCGGGGATGCCCGCGTTGGTGATGGCGTTAAAGAGTGTGGATTTGCCGACGTTCGGCAGGCCGACGATACCTAATTTCATAGCTTGTACCTTCCTTTGTTATGCCATGCGGCGGTTGTAGAGCTTGGCAAGGCCGCCCTCGGACGTCTCGCGGTAGCTCGCGTTGATGTGCTGTCCCGTCTCTTTCATCGTGCGCACGACCATGTCGAAGCTGATGTTTCGAGAGCCGCAGAGGAAGGACGAGAGGTTGAACGCGTCCATTGCGCGCTTGGCGGCGACGGCGTTGCGCTCGATGCAGGGGATCTGCACGAGGCCGCAGATGGGGTCGCACGTCAGGCCGAGCTGGTGCTCCATGGCGATCTCGGCGGCGTACTCCGTCTCCGCGATGGGCTTGTTCATCAGGGTGCAAAGGGCGGCGGCAGCCATCGAGCAGGCGGTGCCGATCTCTGCCTGACAGCCGCACTCCGCGCCGGAGATGGAGGCGTTGCGCTTGACGAGGCTGCCGAACAGACCCGCGACGGCGAGCGCTTCCAGCACCTTTTCGTCGGGGATGTCGTGCCGCTCCTGCATATAAAGAAGGACTGCGGGCAGGACGCCGGCGCTGCCGCAGGTCGGCGCGGTGACGACGGTGCCGTTGCCGGCGTTTTCCTCCGACACGGCGAAGGCATAGGAGCAGACGATGCGCAGCTCACGCACCTGCGGCAGCTCGTTTTCCTTCTCCTGCATGAAAAGGTGGCGCGCCTTGCGCATGACGTTCAGACCGCCGGGCAGGACGCCCTCGGTGTGCAGGCCGACGGCGACCGAGCGCTTCATCACGCGCCAGATCTCCGCCAGAAAGTCCCAGATTTCCGGCCCCTCGTTCAGCTCGACATACTCGCTCAGCGAGATGTAGCGCCAGGCGCAGAACTGCTGGATCTCCGCGAAGGAGTTTTCGGGATAGATGTCCTCCGCCTCGGAGTGCGGTTCGCCGTCGACGACGATGTCGCCGCCGCCGACGGAGAGCACGCGCAGCGAGCCGATCTGCTCCTCACCCCGGAAGGCGAGGAAGTCCATCGTGTTCGGGTGGGGCAGCGGCTGCGCTGAGTAGTCGCAGAAGACGATCTCGGTGCGCTCCTTACCCAGCACCTCCAAAAGCACGCGGTCGGTGCCGTGGCCGCGGCCGGTCTTGCAAAGAGAACCGTAAAGCGTCACGCGAAAGCGGTCGGCATCCGGGTAGCGCTGCAAAAACAGCTTGGCGGCGCGCTCCGGGCCGATGGTGTGCGAGCTGGACGGGCCCTTGCCGATCTTGTAAACGTCACGGATCGATTTCATCCGATTCACCTCTGTCTTTATATTCGGTAACATTGTAGCAGATTTTTGTACAAAATACAATGACGGAAACTACATTTTCCGTGTGGCTTCCAAAGAAAGCTCCCCGGCGAGCTTGAAAAGCGCGTCGGCGAGCACGGTCTCGACGGGGATCCCCGTCAGCTCCGCGACGTGGCGGTAAAACGCGGCGACGACGGGGTCAAGGACGATGGTAAACTGCACCATGGCTGCGGCCTCCTTGGGAGAAAACTTTTGCATCCCATTCTATGCCGCCACTTGACAGACGTGATATAATAAAAAACAGAGTATAATGCCGCAGTATGCGGGAAAGGAAGATAAAAAATGGCAAAGGAAAAGAAGGTCGAACAGATCACGGATATGGAGGTCGACTTCGCCCAGTGGTACACCGACGTGTGCAAGAAGGCGGAGCTGATCGACTATTCCTCCATCAAGGGAATGTTCATCTACCGCCCGTACGGCTACGCGATCTGGGAGAACATCCAGAAGCTGCTGGACGCCGAGTTTAAGAAGACGGGCGCGGAGAACGTCTATATGCCCATGCTGATCCCGGAATCCCTGCTGCAAAAGGAGAAGGATCACGTCGAGGGCTTCGCGCCGGAGTGCGCGTGGGTCACGATGGGCGGCAACGACAAGCTGGAGGAGCGCTACTGCATCCGCCCGACGTCGGAGACGCTGTTCTGCGAGCATTACCGCGACATCATCCATTCCTGGCGCGACCTGCCGAAGATGTATAACCAGTGGTGCAGCGTCCTGCGCTGGGAGAAGACCAGCCGTCCCTTCCTGCGCCACCGCGAGTTCCTCTGGCAGGAGGGCCACACCATGCATGCCACCGCCGAAGAGGCCCGCGAGGAGACCGAGCGGATGCTCAACGTCTATGCCGACTTCTGCGAAAACGTGCTTGCCATGCCCGTCACGCGCGGCAAAAAGACCGAAAAGGAAAAATTCAACGGCGCCGAGGCGACGTATACCATCGAGTGCATGATGCACGACCGCAAGGCGCTGCAGGCGGGCACGTCCCACTATTTCGGCGACGGCTTCGCCAAGGCGTTTGACATCCACTTCACCGACAAAAACAACCAGCAGGCATTCCCGCATCAGACCTCGTGGGGCGTCTCGACCCGCCTGATCGGCGGCATCATCATGACCCACGGCGACAACAGCGGCCTGGTGCTGCCGCCGAAGATCGCGCCCGTGCAGCTCGTGGTCATCCCGATCGCCATGCACAAGCAGGGCGTTCTGGACAAGGCGCGCGAGGTCGCCGAGCGCCTGAAGGCCGCCGGCATCCGCGTCAAGATCGACGAGAGCGAGCAGAGCCCCGGCTGGAAGTTCGCCGAGTATGAGATGAAGGGCGTGCCGCTGCGTCTGGAGCTCGGCCCGAAGGACATCGAGAACAACCAGTGCGTCCTCGTCCGCCGCGACAACGGCGAAAAGACCTTCGTCAGCCTCGACGAGCTGGAGGCGAAGGCGGAAGCGCTTCTGGACGCCGTGCATCACGGGATGTTTGAAAAGGCGAAGAAGAACCTGACCGACCACATCTACGACGCCGGGACGCTCGAGGAGGCCAAGCGCCTGCAGCAGGAGCACGGCGGCTTCATCCGCACGATGTGGTGCGGCGACGAGGCCTGCGAGATCCGCATGAAGGAGGAGGCCGGAATGTCCAGCCGCTGTATGCCCTTCGCGCAGGAGAAGCTCGGAGACAAGTGCGCCGTCTGCGGCAGGGAAGCCAAGACCATGATCTACTGGGGCGTGGCGTACTGATCGTGGCAAATACGAAAGAAACGAGGCGGAGCGTAAGCTCTGCCTCGGTTTTTGCGTGAGCCCTGTTTCTGCCATTACGGGTTGAATAGTGAACAGGGAACAGAGAACAGCGAATAGTGAATAGGTAATGTGTTCACTGACGCGAACGATTTTTCATTGTAGGGCGGGGGCATGCCCCCGCCGCCCGCGCAGCGGCAGACGGTACAGACGAACAAATTCGTGCGCAGTCGGTAGTTCCTGCACGCGGGACGCCGGGGACGGCGTCCCCTACGGAGCAACTACGATAGACGATTCGTAGGGCACGACCACCGGGCGTGCCGTTCCGCGCAGCGGCAGACGGTGCAGACGAACGGGTTTGCACGCATTCGGTAGTTCCTGCGCCGGCGCGCCGAGTCGTCGCGCCCTACGGCAAGGCTGCGATCCGTTCAACGAACCCGCCCCTACAGGGGTGTTACTTCTGCTTCTCCATGGCGAAGGCGAGGCAGAGCAGGGCAGCCATGATGCACAGCACCGACATTTCCGGCAGCAGCGCCGCAAACGGTGTGCGCTCGGCGGCAAAGAACAGCTCGTAGACGTCCATCCCGATGTGCGCCAGCAACGGCAGACCGTACAGGGGATAGAGCAGGTACTTCGTCCGCAGAAGGCCGAAGAAGGTCAGGCACGTCAGAAGCAGCACCGCCATATACAGCGCGCAGCACAGCGCCGTGTGCAGCGGGGAGGCGAACGTGAACGCTTTGACGATGAAAAACGCGACGCCGCCCGCGACGGGCAGGCACAGCGGCAGCAACGTCCGCCGTCCGAACAGCAGCAAAAACGCCACGAACAGCACCGCGGCGCCGACCGGCACATAGAGGTACGCCCACGCCCAGAAGCCGGAAAGGTCATGGAAGCAGTACACGCGCAGGGCGGCAAACACCGCCATCAGCGCCATCGAGGCGACGGCGAACCCGTTTTTCGGGCGGACGATATAGCTCATGCAGGCTCAACTCCTTTTTTGCCATTGTAACGCGGCAGGCGCGATTTGTAAAGCCCAAGGGCGGCTTTTGCGGAAAAATGCTGTTGTATGCGCGCGAAAAATGTGGTATGATAACGGAAAAATAAATCTTGGAGGCGACACCATGGCAATTTTGGAGGGACTGCGCCCGCAGGAGGCGCTGCATTATTTTGAAGCGCTTTGCGCCATCCCGCACGGCTCGCGCGACACGAAGCGCATCTCGGACTACTGTGTCCGCTTTGCGCAGACGCACGGGCTGCGCTATGTGCAGGACGAGCACAACAACGTGGTCATTTACAAGCCCGCGTCGAAGGGCTATGAGGATCATCCGACCGTCATTTTACAGGGTCATCTGGACATGGTCTGCGAAAAGGACGCCGATTGCGACATCGACTTTACCAAAGACGGCCTGCGCCTGCGCCACGACGGGCGGTATATTTTCGCGGAGGGCACGACCCTCGGCGGCGACGACGGCATCGCGGTCGCTTACGCGCTGGCGATCCTGGCGTCGGACACGCTGAAGCACCCGCCCATCGAGGCGGTCTTTACCGTCGACGAGGAGATCGGTATGCTCGGCGCGGACGCGATGGATATGTCCGTGCTGCAAGGGCGCGTGCTGCTCAACTGCGACTCCGAGGATGAGGGCATCCTGACCGTGAGCTGCGCCGGCGGCGCGACGAGCTGCCTGACACGCCCGGTCACGCGCGAAAACGCGCCGGGGCAGGTCTGGCGCATGGCCGTGCGCGGTCTGACCGGCGGCCACAGCGGCGTGGAGATCAACAAGGGCAGAGCCAACGCCAACAAGGTGCTTGCCGCGATCCTCGCCAAGCTGCCCGTGCGCCTGATCTCGATTGACGGCGGCAGCAAGGACAACGCCATCCCGCGCGCAAGTGAGGCGCTGGTGCTGATTGACGCGCCCGAGGCGGCGTTTGCCGCCGCGGCGGAGGAGGTAAAAAAGACCCTTCCTGCGACCGAGACGGCGGCCCAATTTGTCTGCGAAAAAGCCGAAAGCGCCATGCCCGCCATGACGCTGGAGGCTTCCGATGCTGTGCTGGGGCTGCTGAACGCCCTGCCCAACGGCGTGCAGGCGATGAGCGCGGACATCGAGGGTCTGGTGCAGACCTCGCTGAACCTCGGCATCCTCACGACCAAAGAAAACGAAGTGCGGATGACCTTCTCCGTGCGCAGCTCGGTCAACGCCGAGAAGGCGGCGCTGATCGACACCTTACGGGATACCGGCAGACGCTATGGCGCGGACTATTCGCAGTCCGGCGAGTATCCCGCGTGGGAATATCAGAAGGAATCGCGCTTGCGCGATACCATGGTGGACGTCTACCGCACGCTCTACGGCAAAGCGCCGGTCGTCGAGGCCATCCACGCGGGGCTGGAATGCGGCATCTTCTCCGACCGGCTCAAGGGACTGGACGCCGTCTCCTTCGGCCCGCAGATGCACGACATCCACACCAGCCGCGAACGGCTGGACATCGGCTCGGTCGCGCGGACGTGGGACTATCTCGTCGCGGTTTTGGAGCGCCTGTGATGAAGGTTTTCGACGCACATTGCCACATCTATCCCGCGAAGATCGCGCAGAAGGCCGCCGCCGCGACCGCGACCTTCTATGACAACCTCGGCAGGACCTACGACGGCACGGTGCAGACCCTCTTTGCCGAGGGCGAGGGGATCGGCCGGTTTCTCGTCCAGTCCGTTGCGACCAAGCCGGAGCAGGTGCGGCACATCAACGAATTCATCGCCGCGGAGGTCGCGCAGTTTCCTGACCGGCTCTACGGCTTCGGCGCGCTGCACCCGCAGAGCGAGACGCTGACCGGGGACATCGCGCACCTGCGCGAGCTGGGGCTGCACGGCGTCAAGCTGCACCCCGACATTCAGCGCTTCCGGCTCGACAGCAAGGAATGCTTTGCCCTGTGCGAGCAGTGCGAGGGCGTTTTGCCCCTGCTTTTGCACACGGGCGACCGCCGCTACAGCTTCTCCAACCCCGAACAGCTCCTGCCGCTGCTGCGCCGTTTCCCGAAGCTCACGGTCATCGCCGCGCACTTCGGCGGCTACTCGG
>CAMEMX010000076.1 GCA_945927915.1 uncultured Clostridia bacterium | reverse complement strand
TCATAGTAGTAGCCCGCAGACGCAACGGCGACCAGATAGTTTGCGCCGGTATACTTTGCAAGCGCGCTGGAGACATTGACTGCGCTCACGCCGGGTGCCATCGGATTCTGCCACGGGATGACATAGTAGCCGTAGACGGCGTTGACCATATCGTTGCCATCGGCATCACCGAAGATAGACGTTGCCATATCCCAGTACGGGACAGCGCAGCCTGCGCCGGTGGCGACAGTCTCGCCGGTCCGCACGTTGATCTCACGCATCGTGAGGGAATCGCTGGAGTCCATCACATAAGCGGTGAGCGCGTCCTCATTCCAGGACAGCGTTGCGCTGCAAATGCTGTTTTCGAGATCAGCGATCTTCGTCCAGCGGGTAGCCTCAGCGAGATCCCACTCGAAGGACATGGGGTTGCCGTCCTCGTCCTGCAGCATGCCAAGGAGCGCGTAATCCACGGTCTCGACGGTGACGTCGCAGGTCGCGGAGATCTCGGGAGACAGGACAGAGGTCGCCGTGATGACGCATTCGCCCTTGCCGACGGCGGTGACAACGCCGCTGGCGTTGACGGTGGCGACGGTCTCATCGGAGGACGTCCAGACCAGCGGATCGGTGACGATCCACGGCTCGACGGTCGCGGTGATCTTCGCGGTGTTGCCGGCGAGGATCGTCAGCTCGGTCGGGTCAAGCTTGATGGAGGTGGTCTTCTCGTCCGTGGAGTTGTCGCTGCTGTAGATCAGCTTGTAGGTGGTCATGTTCATCGCGTAGTCATAGACTGCGACGATCAGCTTTTCGTCTTCGACGTCGTTCAGGTCGATCTCGACGGTCTGCTCTTCGCCGGGCGTCATCTGGTTCGGCGCGACAAAGCCCAGTTGTTTCTCGCCGGTCATGTCATAGACGGCGATCACAGAGATGTACTCGTTATCCTGCGCGGAAATGATGAGCTTCTTGTCCTGCACGCTGCGGTAAACGCCGGTCAGCTCAGGAGCGGTGTTGTCGATGGTCGTCATGGTGGTCAGGTATGCACCTTCGCCCAGAGCGTCCCAATCATAGCTGCCGTCCTCGTTGACATAGTATTCCGGAGCGAGAACAAGGGAGATGTTGACGGTGGTGCCCTCGGGCAGCTTGTTGCCCTCGGCATCCGTGCCGCGCCAGCCAAGGTTCAGCTTGTACTGGGTGCCGCGCCACTGGCCGGCGTTGGCATCGTAGTAAGCGGAATCCACCGCGCCGAGCTCCTGCTCCATGTAGACCTCGCCGGTCTCGGCGTCGGTGATGACATACTTGGCCATGCCGGCGTTGCGGATGGCAGAGAAGTAATACTTGTAGAGCATATCGCCATTCATGTTGTTGAAGCCGTTACGCTCGGGCAGGTATTCGTCGTCGTCCCACATCGGGTTGCCGAAGTAGAAGTATTCGCCGCTGTCGCCGGCATAGGTGATGGTCATGTAGTTGGTGATCGTCTCGGGATAGCCCTGGCTGTCCGGGAGATAGGGATCACGGGTTTCGGTGCCGTACCAGAATTCCGCCAGAGAGCCGACGTCATACATGGACGCATCGGACCAGTTGCCGTAGAAGCCGAACACGGGGATGGAGTGCTCGACACCCTCAACGCCCTCAGCGCTCGCTTCGGGCGTTGCATAGATGAAGCCCTCAATATAAGCGCCGCTGGTATAGTAAGCGTCGAAGAATTCCTTCTGATCCTCGCTCAGGGCGAAGGTCAGCTCGACCTGGACGGAGCCGCCCGCGGGGACGGTGACCTTGGTCGAGGAGACGAGCTTGAGCAGGGTGTAGACGTCAGCCGTGGCGACCTCGCCGTCAGCGTCAACGTCGGCAAACTCCTGATTCACGATCTCGGTGACCTTGCCGGTGATGAGATCCATCAGGGCGGAGGCGTCGTCGACGTCAGTGTCGCCGTCGCCGTCGAAGTCAAACTGCGCGATCTCGGCAGTGGGCAGAGCGGTCACGCCGTCGACCTTCCAGGAGGCGTAGGTATCCATGCCCGCCGTCAAGGTGTCGAGATAGAGCGCGCCGTCATAAGCGAAGATGTCCTGCGTGAAGAAGTCCGCAGAGAGGTTATAGGTCAACGCGTCCTCGGTGAGGTTGTTGATGCTGAAGGAGGCGGTGTAAACGCCGGTGCGGTCGGGGTCGTCATACAGCTCGACCTTGACCTTGCCGTCGTCCTGACCGTCGACCTTGATGAAGGACTCGGCGGAAACAGCGTTGCCGACGTTGGCGACACCGGCGCCCTGCTTCATCACGGAGTAGTAGTAGCCGCTGTCCTGCTCGATGACGGGAACTGCGGTGGACATGAGCAGGGACTGCGCCAGAGCGCGCTTGGTCATGCCGTAGGCGGAGGCGTCAATGCCGCTCTCTTCGATGTACTGCATGACAAGGGCGGACATACCGGTGACCTGCGGGGCAGCCATCGAGGTGCCGGACATGCTCTCATAGGAGGCGTTGTCGCCATAGGTCAGCTGACCGTTCTCGGCGCTGATGAAGGCACCGCCAACGGAGTAGATGTTGCCGCCGGGTGCGGTGATCTCGGGCTTGAGCTGCAGGGAGCCGGGAACACCCCAGGAGCTGAAGCTGCTCATCGTGTAGGTATCGCTGACGATGCCGGCGGTGGTCTTGCCGCTGACGGTGATCTTGCCGGTAGCGTACAGGAAGTCGCCGGCATCATTCGTCACGACCTCGGAGGCACTCAGAACTGCCTTGGCGTTGTCCATCGTGATGGAGACGCAGGGGATGGTCGCGGTGGAGCCTTCCAGGTTCATGTTGATCTCGCCGGCAGCGTTGTTGTAGACGATGCAGGCTGCGCCGCCGACTTCCTCGACTGCCATGTGCTTCTGATAGAAGGAGGAGGTGCCTCTGGAGACGAAGACGACCTTGCCCGCGGTGATGTTCGCGTAGTCGGTGAGCTGGTTGTTGCCGTCGCCGTCCGCGCCGAAGTTACTGAAGAAGACGTAGTCATACTCCGTGCCGCTCTTGTCCTCGGATTTATCGAGGGTGGCGATCGGGGCGTTGGTGTAGTCGGACTCGCTGAAGGCGAAGGAAAGCTCGCCGACATTGAGGAACATACCGGTGGTACCGATGTTGTCCACGGAGGCGACCGTGAAGGAGTTGGTGAAGGAGCCGGGGGTGCCGTTGGTAGCCATGCTCACGTCGTCGTTGTAGAGGTAAGGCATGCCGTTGGCAACGTTTTCCATCCACGCGCCGCTGTTGCCCGCAGACATGACGACGACCGTGTCACTCTCGGCAAGGGAGTCCATGATGGCCTGATAATCCTTGGAATAGGACGAGCCGGGGTTGCCGGAACCGAGAGACAGGTTGATCGAGTCGCAGCCGAGGACGATGGCGTCCTCGATGGCAGCCATGTAGTCGGAGTCATAAGCGCCGCCGCGCTTGCCGAAGACCTTCATCGTGATGAGCTGCGCGTCGGGCGCAACGCCCTGCACGAACGTGGTGTCGAGCGCCTTGGCATAGCCCTCGCCCTCGGGAACGTAGGCGTTGGCCGTCGCGATGCCCGAAACATGGGAGCCGTGCTCCCCCTCCTTATCGGACAGGTGGTTGATGATGAGGTTGTCGTCAATGTAGTTGAAGCCGAAGGGGATCTTGCTGCTGACATAGAGCTGGTCAGCGGAGACGCTCTGGGCAGCGAGGAACGGGCCGATGTTGAGCTGGTCCATCTTCGTGGCGATCTCCGCCGCGTCGAGCAGATCAAGGCTCTCGATGTACGCCTCGGTGGTCATGCCCTTTTCCGCAGCGTTCTGCGCCAGAGAATACTCAAAGGCGCCCGCGTTGAACGAACGGTGCTCGGTGTCCACGCCGGTGTCGATGATGGCGATACGCATACCCGCGCCGGTGTAGCCGTCGAGGTAGGCCGCGCCGGAGCCGATCATCTCGGAGGAGGTAGCCATGTCGGGATCGGCCGCATCCTTGCTGATGACCGCAGGCTCATAGCACTGCTCGATCACGACGTTCTTGACGCCGTCAACGGCCTTGATGTCGTCGATCTTGCCATAGGCGACGTTGGCGGAGATGATGTTCGCCGCAAGGGTCAGGTTCCAGACGACGTCGAGCTTCTTGCCGCCGAGGACCTCGGTGGAGATCTTCTTCTCCATCTTGGCCTGCTGCTGCTCCAGCGTCTCGCGGTAAGCCATTGCCTCAGCATTATCGGCAATGCCGCTCGTGGAGTAGCCGGCGTCGATGGTCGAAGCGCCTTCCAGAACGATGGACACTCTGACGATGTCAGAGCTGCTGTACTGCGGTGCTTCTGCCGTGCCTTCCACGACGCGCCCGGACAGGTCCGTCTTGACCGCGCTGTTGTCGATCTGCTCAAAACCGACTTCTTCGGGCTTATTCGCAGCAGCAGCGGGAAGCACGAGGCTGAAAACCATGACCAGTGTCAGAAGGACTGCAAGCACTTTTTTCATGTTCTTCATTTCTTTTCTCCTTTTCATTAAATTTCGGGGATTTGCAGGTTTCCGCCGTTTTTCCCGGAACGGCGAATCGTATAAAATTATACTTATTCATATTTTAGCAAATGCCCATAGAAATGGCAATTACTTTTTTAATAAAATCTCACTGTAATTTCCAGATATTTGCCGGCTTCTTTTGTTAAAAATGACAGTTTATGCCAGACGCCATACGGTTTTGCGCGCATAGATTATCAATTCACCGCTTCAAAGCGCAAAAGCCGCCGAACGCGGCAAAAAACGCCGCCCGGAGCGCACGCTCCGAACGGCTGTCAAAAAACTGTTGCTCTGTCATTGCGAGGCTGCGCCCTTGATGATCTCGCCCACACCTCCGATAGAATACCGTAGGGCGCGACCACCGGGCGCGCCGGTGCAGGAACTGCCAAATGCGTACAGATTTGTTCGTCTGTACTGTAAGATTGCCACGGCTTGCTCCGCAAGCCTCGCAATGACATAGCAGGTTGCCCTATTTGTCATTGCGAGGAGGGCGTCAGCCCAACGTGGCGATCTGAGAAGTACCGAATCTGTACAAATTCGTTTGCTTTTGCTGTCTGCCGCTGCGCGGAACGGATGGGGGCATGCCCCATCCCTACAGCCCTGTCGCAGCCGCTCCCGGCTTCGGCTCACGCGCTCTCCTGCCCGGCGGGCACATAGCGGATATACTCCGGCTGATTTGCCTGCTCCGCCGTCTCGTGCATGAACGCGTAGGCCGCGTTGCGCAGGCGGTGGCGCTCTGCGCTGTTGCTCTTGGCGGCGGGATCGGGCAGGATCGGCGCGCCGATCTGCACCGTGATGCACGGCGGCAGCTTCCTGAAAACGCGCCGCTCCCGGTAGGTCACGACATAGGGCACGGCCGGCACGCCGCACTCGGCAGGATAGGCGAAGGAGCCGGCGCGGAACGGGCGGATGTGGGTGTAATAGGGCCAGATGTGCGCCTCGGGGTAGATGCACACCGCCGCCCCCTGCGCGACGCGTGTTTTCAGCACGTCCGAAAAGCGACGGAGTCCCTTGACTTCGTCCGGCAGGGGGATCGCTCCGAGCATCTGCACGATGGTGCGCAGGCCGGGGACGGAGACGGTGCTGCCGTTCGTCACGATGTACGCCCGGCGCGGGAAGCTCACGAGCGTGGGGATGAAGGCGTCCGCCTCGTGCTGCGTGTGGTTGGCGTAGAGGAAATAGCCGCCCTTCAGCCCACGCAGGTGCTTTTTCCCGCGGATGCGCACGCCGTAGACGATCTTGCAGTAAAGGCAGACGATCGGCGTGACGATGCCGCGATACAGTATTGCCGCGAAAAAGCGCCAGACGGGGTTTTTGTGGATGTAGGGGAAATCCTCCGGCACGGGCTTGGCGTTCAGCTCCTTCGTGGCGGCAAAATCGTCGTTCAGCTCGTCGGTATAATAGTAGGTTTTATGCGGTTTCATGCTTTTTCTCCACCGTTTCCAGGATCATGCGCTCCATCTCGTCCATGCAGCGCTGCTGCTCAAACTGCGCGGCATAGCCGAGATAGCGCTCGCGGCATTCCTCGCGCCGCGCGGGGTCGGAGAGCCAGTAGTCGATGCGCGCAGCCAGCGCGTCGGGGTCGTTGAAGCGGAACAGATTCTCCGGCGTCAGCGCGAAAAAGCGCGTGGCGCTGCGCGGCGAGTCCGCGATTACGGGCACAAGGCCGCAGGCGATCGCCTCCAGGCAGGAGATGGCCTCGATCTCGATCTCCGCCGGATGGACGTAGAGGTCGGCGGTGCGGATGATGTTGACCAGCGCCTCGCGGGAGAAGAACTGCATCACGGGCGGGTTTTTCAGGCGTTTTGCGGCGTATTCGCGCAGATTCTTCTCCTGTGGGCCGCTGCCGGCGAAGACGAGCTGGATGCGGTCGGCGTATTTTGAGCGCGCCACGCCGTCGATCAGCACCTTATGCGACTTTTCCTTGCTGAAGCGTCCGGTGAACAGGATGACGAATTTGTCCCCGAATGCCTCCGGCTTTTCAGCAGGGCCGGGACGGAAAATGCCGTTGACGCCGTTGGAGATCACACGGCCTGCGGTCGGATGACCGACGGCGTGCTCGTAGGTGTCGCGGATGAACTGCGTCGGATAGTGGATGCAGTCGACGCGCTTGTAGACATAGCGGTCGAAAAAACGGTAGACCCCGCGGTTGAAGCGCTTCGCGTTCATCAAAAAGATGTGGTTAGAGAAATTCTCCGCCTGACAGTGAAAGCCCGCCGTGACGGGGATGCCCTTCTCCTGTGCGAGCTTCGCCGCCGCGTGCGAGACGGCAAACGGCACGAGAAGATGCACGGCATCCGCGCCGTCGAGCGCCTTTTCCAGCGTCTCGCGCTTCGGACGGGCGATGGTCACGCCGTTTTTGCGGACGTAGCCGTTCAGCGGGCCGAAGGAGATGGTCGGGATGATGTAGCAGCCCGGCTCGCCCGCGCGGTCGCGGTCGGGGCAGACGATGCGCACCTCATGTCCCTTGGCACGCAGCGCGCGGATGAGGTTCATCGCCGCCACGGTGGTGCCGTTATTCTCCTTGCCGAGCACATCGCATACAATTACAAATCTCATAATTCTCCCTCAATATGTCGATATTTCTCACGTTATGTCTGACTATACCCGATTCCGCGATGTTCGTCAATGGTCACTTTCCCCCCAATGCCCAAAACC
>CAMEMX010000075.1 GCA_945927915.1 uncultured Clostridia bacterium | reverse complement strand
CATAGTGCTTGTAGCCGAGGATGTTCTGGCCGCGGAAGAGCATCTGCAGCTTGGTCTTGGGCATATGGGCCTTCAGGGTGCGCAGGCGCTCCCACGGGTCTTCGTTGAGGAAGCGCATGCAGACGTCAAACGTCGCGCCGCCCCAGCACTCCAGCGACCAGTAGCCCATGTTGTCCAGCAGCTCACAGGCCGGGAGCATATCCTCGATGCGCATACGGGTCGCGGCCTGCGACTGGTGCGCGTCGCGGAGGATGGTTTCTGTGATGCGTAAAGGTTTCTTTTCCATTGCAAATACCTCCTAATCAGCCGAACAGGGCGATCAGCACGCCCGCGGCAACGGCGGAGCCGATAACGCCGGCGACGTTCGG
Source organism: uncultured Clostridia bacterium (assembly GCA_945927915.1). Taxonomy (GTDB): domain Bacteria; phylum Bacillota; class Clostridia; order Oscillospirales; family Oscillospiraceae; genus JAZOXB01. The sequence continues at coordinate 6,769 of CAMEMX010000075.1, read as the reverse complement.
ACCCATGGCGTGCATCAGCAGGAAGTTGGACGGATCTTCTCTCTGACCTTCCTTCTGCGAAACACGCGCCGCCATCGGGACGGCGGAAACGCCGGCGGAGCCGATCAGCGGGTTGATCTTCTTGCCTTCCGGCAGGAAGAGGTTCATGAACTTGGCAAGCAGGACGCCACCGGTGGTGCCGAGGGCGAACGCGACGATGCCCATGAGCAGGATGCCGAGGGTCTTGAGCTGCAGGAAGGAGCCTGCCGTAGCGGTCGCGCCGACGGAGATGCCGAGGAAGATGACGGTGATGTTCATCAGCTCGTTCTGGGCGGTCTTGCTCAGACGCTCGGTCACGCCGCACTCACGCAGCAGGTTGCCGAGCATGAGGCAGCCAATCAGCGGGGCTGCGCTCGGAACGAGCAGGGCGACGAAGGCGGTAACGGCGATCGGGAAGATGATCTTTTCCTTCTTGGAGACATGGCGCAGGTTGTCCATGCGGATGAGGCGTTCCTTCTTTGTGGTCAGGCCGCGCATGATGGGCGGCTGGATGACCGGGACGAGCGCCATGTACGAGTAAGCGGCGATGGCGATGGCGCCGAGCAGATGCGGAGCCAGCAGAGAGGTGGTGTAGATGGCGGTGGGGCCGTCCGCGCCGCCGATGATGCCGATCGAGCCGGCCTCAAAGGAGGTGAAGCCGAGCAGCTTCGCGCCGAGGAAGGCGAGGAAGATGCCGAGCTGTGCGGCAGCGCCGAGCAGCAGGGTCTTGGGGTTGGCGATCAGCGGGCCGAAGTCCGTCGAGGCGCCGACGCCGATGAAGATCAGGCACGGATAGATGCCGAGCTTGACGCCGAGGTAGAGGATGTCGATCAGACCGAAGGTCTTGGAATCCGTGAAGGCGCTCCAGTTGATGTGGCCGCCCTCAAAGATCTCCGCGTGGTACATACCCGCGCCGGGCAGGTTGGTCAGCAGCATACCGAACGCGATGGGCAGCAGCAGCAGCGGCTCAAAGCCCTTGCCGATGGCAAGATACATCAGCACGAAGGAGATGAGGATCATGATGATCGTCTTCCAGTCGGCCTGACGGATCATCTGGGCGATGCCGGTCTCGTTGACGAAGTTGGTAATCGCTTCGGTGTTGGACGATGCGCCCTGCTGTTCGGCGACGTCCGTCGTCGGCTCCGCTGCGGGCGCGGCGTCATTTTCGCCGCCGGCGGCGTAGGCGAAGGTGAAGCACAGGCAGACGAGGCAGCAAAGAACCATCATTGCGACCACGGCTCTGTGCAGTTTTTTATTCTTCTTAAACATATCGTTTCTCCCTTATGCAGCGAGATCTCAGGCGATGGTGCAAATGAGAGCCTGGGTTTCGACGGAGTCGCCCTTTCTGACGCTGACGGAGGTGACGGTGCCGTCGCACGGCGCCTGGATCTCGTTTTCCATCTTCATTGCCTCGAGGATGACGAGGACGTCGCCCTTCTTGACCTTCGAGCCGTTCTGCACGCGGACATCGAGGATGGTGCCGGGCATCGGGGCGTTGACCTTGGCGCCTGCGCCGGCGGGAGCGGGAGCAGCGGCGGGAGCGGGAGCGGCCTTGGGGGCGCTCATCGTTGCGGGAGCCTGCATTTCTTCGATCTCGACCTCATACAGAGAGCCGTTGACATTGACACGATACTTTTTCATTTTTTTCACCTTTCCGAAATAGAATTAGATTTTTTTAATGGACAAAATGCGGATCGCGGAAGCGTCGGTTCCGCTGTACTCCGCAACGGCGGCGGCGATTGCAGCGGCCAGCTCGGCGCGGTTCGGGATCGCAGCGGGCGCGGCAGGGGTGGTCGCTGCGGGAGCGGGAGCATCTTCTTTTTTACCCACGCGGCAGACGAAGCCGAGCAGATAGCAAAGCGCGATGATCAGGACCAGCACGACAAAGACCGTTGCAATGCCCATAACAACAACAAACCAGTTCTGCATTGTTTTCCTCCTCACATAAATTTTATCTATATCTATCAGGCGGTTGCCGAATTATAGATACGAAGTTGGTGCTTTTCACTCGACGGTGAAGCCGGTCTCGGCAAGGAGCTTGCCGTTGACGTAGATCTCCAGCTTATATTCGCCTGCGGCGGACGGCTCCGCGCCCTGCGCCGGCAGCGGGATGGCGCTGGCGTGGCGGCGGCTGTACCACATATCGTTCCACGGCAGGGTCCTGGACACGTCGTTGACGACCCGTCCCTCGCTGTCGCGCACGACGTACAGGAGCGTGACCTCATCGGTCGAGGAATTGACCGCGTTGATCTCCAGACAGACAGCGATCTTGTCCTCCGGCGAGAAGGAGGTCTTGTGGTTGTGCAGGTCGTTGAAATTCCAGTTCTCCTTCTCCGGCAGGAGCCACAGGGAGATGTAGCCGCTCGAGGCGCGCAGAGGCGGCGCGGGCGAGACGCCGAACTCATCGAAGACGGTCGTCTCGGCGGTGCGGAAAGTCGCGCGCGTCGTGCCGAAGACGTTCGACGAGGAATCGTCGGCCGTCAGGGAGAGCGCGATCTCGTATTCCGCGTTCGGGACAAGACCGGAAAGCACGGCGGAATTGCCGCTGATGGCGCTGTTCTCCGCGTCGGGCATATAGGCCACGTGGACGCTTCCGACGGTGTTGTACGACAGGTACCAGCCGCCGGCGGGCGTTCCGATGGGGGTATCCCATGTCACGGTCACGGTGCCGTCTTCGTTGGGCGTCGCGGTCAGATGGTCGACAACGATCGGCTCGGACGGGAGCACGAGCGATGCGGGCTCGTCCATGCCGCGGGCGCTGATGCTGATGGTGTAGTTGTGGCTCAGATCGGGCAGGTCGAAGGTGAAGGAATTCTCCTTTGACGTGCCGGTGATGTCCTCGCGGCCCTCGGCGGAGCAGGTGAGCGTCCATTCCTCCGGCACGTTCTCGCCCGGCTCCCAGGTGACGGTCACGCGGTTGCCGGAGATGTCGGAGACGGTGAGGTTTTTCGCCTCGACGATCGGCAGCAGCTCATATTCCACACTGGTCTGACCGGAGAGGAAGACGGTGTCGGTGCTTTCGAGCGTAAAGGTGTAGCGCTTGTACTGCTGCAGACCGGTGATCAGGTAGGCGTTGCCGTCAAATTCGAAGGTCTTCTTTTCGCCGTTTTCGTCGGTATAGGAGAGCTTCCAGCGGTTCGGTGCGGGGCCCTCCTGCGTGAACGCGAGCAGGACCTCGCCGTCGGCGCTGCCGCGCGTGGCGGTGAAGCTCGTGATCTGCGTCGATTCCGGCGTGGTGACGGTCAGGGTGTAGGTGCTCGCGGCAGAGAGCTTGTGGTGGTCGGCGGCGGTGACGGTGAGGGTATAGGTGGTGCTTTCCCGCAGACCGGTGAAGGTGTAGCGGTTGCCGTCGAGCGTGCCGGGATAGGCGTTGCCGTAGTTGTCGGTGCAGGTGAGGACGAAGCGGTCGATGCTGTCCTCGCTGTCAAGCTCCACGACTATCCTGTCCGTCGTGCACGAGAGCATATTCAGGTTCTTTACATCGACAAAGTACCAGGTGATGAGATAATACGCCAGCGCGGCGATGGCGAGCAGCAGCACGCCGATGACGGCGATCTTTCCGGCCTTGCCGGCGCGTTTTTTGCGCGGCTCCTGCGCGTCTGCCGTATCCTCCGGCGCGGAGGTGGCGTCGACATAGTTGTGCGGGATATCAGTCTGCGCGGGCGGCTCCTCCGTCTCCTCCGGTTGTTCGGCGGGGATGTCCTTGACGATCTCGTTGACCGAGGCGAGCAGGGCGTCGAGATCGAGCTGGTCGGGGTCGTAGTCTGCCGCGGTTTCGTCGTGCGGGAAGATCGGCTCCTGCTCCTGCGCGGCGGGCACTTCGGCGGCAGGCGCGTCCTGCGCGGACACCTCAGCCTCCGGTGCGGCTTCCTCCTGCGGCGTTTCCTGCACAGGGGCTTCCTGCGCGGGTTTTTCCTGCGCAGTCTTTTCCTGTACAGGCTTTTTCGGTGCGGGAGCGACGGGCGGGATAACGATGGTCGGATCAACGTCGGCCTCGGTGCCGGCGCCGGTCAGGTCGGGCGTGAAGCTCCGGCGGAAATCCTCGTCGAGCGATTCGGCGTCGGTCATGCGCATCGGCGCCTCCTCCTGCGGATCTTCCTCCCCGGAAACGGCGACAGGCTCCGGCGCGGCGACGATCGGCGGCGCGATGGGCGTGTCGGACACCTCGTTGCGCTGCATATACAGCACGAGCGCCTGCTTCAGCTCCTCCGGCGTCTGATAGCGCTCGGACTGCTTGAAGGCGCAGGCCTTGAGGATGATGCCGGCAAGCTCATAGTCGGCGTAGATGGGCGTGGGCAGCGGCTTGCCGGTCAGGCGGAGCTTGTCTGCCATGGCCTCGCCGGTGTTTTCGTCCTCGAACGGGCCGTGGTTGCCGTTATAGATGCGGTAGAGCAGCATACCGAGCGAATACAGGTCGATCGTCGTGTTCGGCGCGGTGGTGATGTCGGAAAGCTCCGGTGCGGAGTACGGGCCGATATATTCCTCCGGCAGGCAGGAGTATTCCAGATCCTGCAGCGGGATCAGACCGAGGTCACCGAGCAGGAATTTTCCCGACTGCATAAAGAAGACGTTTTCGGGCTTCAGGTTGCCGAACAGGTAGCCGGCCTCGCGGCAGGCGGAGATCGCGTCGCAAAGGTCGATGCCGAGATTGACCGCGCGCAGATGCGTCATGGCGTTCTTGGCAAGGAACTCGTTCAGCGGGATGTTGAGCGGGAACAGTATGTAGACATCATAGCCTACGCCGGTCTCCTTTGGTTCGATCTGGCAGGAGACCGCGCCTGCGAAGCAGCCGGAGGATGCAAGCGCCTTGCCGGCGTCCAGCTCGGCGCGGATCGCCGCGACGACGCTACCGTAGTATTCGTGTACGGCGGCCTCGTCGGGGTATGCGCCGGAGAGGATCAGCGCGCGAACCTGACTGTCGGACGCGGGGACGGAAAGACGCTTGAGGATAAATCGTTCGCCGGACGTGCTGCGGAGGATATAGCAGGAGCGGCTGCCGTTTGCAGCAGTCTCCTTCTCCACCGCCATCTGGTCAAGCAGGGGAGAGATCATCTTAAGTGCGGACATCGTCTATGCCTCCTAAAAAAGAAAAACTCATATTCTTGCAATTATATACTATGACATTTTTGCCGAAAAATCAATCACAATTTTTCGTTCCGGTGAAATTAACCGACGGCACCCGCCGCGTCAGACGCGCAAAAAATAAATCACATTCTTTCTTGTCTTCTGCAAGAGAAAATGATATGATAAGAAAAAGCTCGAAGCCTGAAGGAAGGCATCGGGCGAAAAACGGAAAGGAGTGACGGCATACGCAGCGTATGCGTGGATATGAATCAGAAAGTTGTATGCTACTATTGCGGCACAATCTATGACGAGGAGCGCGGGAAATGTCCGCTCTGCGGCAGCACCACCCGTTCACCGGATGAAGCGTCCGCGCCGGTGCGCCGCCCGCGGCAGATGGAGGGCGAGCGGACGGAGCGCAAAAGCACACAGGGCGGAAAGTTCGCCGCGAAAAAGAAACCCGCGAAAAAGCGGCAGGACGCGCCGAAGGGCGTGCTTGTCGCGGCGGTGGTCTTCCTTGCGCTCGCGGTTCTGGTCGTGCTCTATTTTATCGGGGATATGATCGGCTGGTGGCCCGGCCTGGAGGACCGCATTGACCGCGACGATCCGAGCGTCTCCGTCGCGGACACAAAATGCACCGAGCTGACGCTGAAGCCGGAATCGCTTGAATTCTCCGGCGCGGGGCAGACGAAGGAGCTGACCGTGCGTGTGAACCTCTCGTGCGAGGAAAAGGTCTATTGCCACAGCGAGGATATGAACGTCGCCACGATCTCCGAGCAGGCGAGCACCGCCATGGGTGAGCAGACCAAATCCGTGACCTTTACCGTCACGGCAGTCGCGCAGGGCGAGACGACGATCGTCGTCGAGTGCGGCGACCAAAGCGCGAGCTGCACCGTCGTGTGTACCTCCTCCGAGCCGGTCGATCCCTCCGGGCAGGAGGGCGCGGCTCCCGTCCTGAATTACCCCGTGGAGCTGACGCTCAGCGAAGTGGGCGCAAGCGAGACGCTGCGCGTGATGAATCTGCCGGAGGGCGCAGAGGTGATCTGGCGCAGCGCAAATGAAGCCGTCGCAACGGTCGACGCCGACGGCAAGGTGACCGCGGTCGGCAGCGGCACGACGACCGTGACTGCCGAGGTCAACGGCAAAACTGCCGAGACGACCGTCCGCTGCACCTTCGCCACCACGACTGAGCCGAGCAGCAGCGCCTCTGCCGCCAACGGCGCGCATCTGCAATCCGGCCGCGAGGACGTCTCCGTGCGCGTCGGAGAAAAATTCGACCTCTTCCTCTATGATTCCAAGGGCAACCACATCGACGACATCACCTATACCGTCGACGACCCGGACATCTGCGAGGTCAAGGACAGCTACGTCACGGCGCTTGCCCGCGGCACGACGAAGATCACCGTCACCTATCAGGGACAGGAATATATCTGCATTGTCCGCGTGGGATAACAAAAAAGAGCATCTCTCCCGAAGCAAGCGGGAGAGATGCTCAGTCTGTCAAAGAACCCGTGCTTTCGTTAGGCAAAAGCGCGGGTTTTTATGTATTCTGGGGTAAAAATAAGCCAAATTGTGGAGAAAAAGGAGTTGTTCCAACTCCAATTTGCCAGCTTTTTCAGATTCATGGCAGCATATTTAAGCCTGACCCATCTCGTGACTGCGGCCAGACCTCTGTGGTGTGTATAACGCA